>JBGPYK010000130.1:0-6552 GCA_041493245.1 Methylomirabilia bacterium
CGCAATTCAAGCCGCTCGGGCAGCTTGAAGCGCGCGATGCGCTTGTCCTCCGAGAGGAACCGCGTGATCTCCGCGAGCGTCAGGCGCGCGCCCGGCCGAGGGATGACGTAAGCGCACGCCCGTTCGCCGAGCACGGGGTCGGGCATCGCGACCACCGCCACGTTGAGCACGCCGGGGTGGCTCAGGATCAGGTTCTCGACCTCCTCGGCGCTGATCTTCTCGCCGCCGCGGTTGATCAGGTCCTTCTTGCGCCCCTCGACGACGACGTTGCCGCTCGGATGCCGGCGCACCAAGTCGCCGGTCCGGTAGAAACCGTCCTCCGTGAATGCCGTCCGGTTGTGCTCGGCAGCCCGATAGTACCCCCGAATCGTGTACGGGCCGCGGCAGATCAGCTCCCCGATCTCGCCGGAGGCGACGTCCTGGCCGTCGTCATCCACGACGCGGATCTCGTCGTCGGGCGACACGGGACGGCCCTGCGTCTCGACGAGGACGTCGACGGGATCGCCGCGCCGCGTGCAGCAGAGCAGGCCCTCGGCCATCCCGAACACCTGGCTCAGCACGGGGCCGAACGCCGCCAGGACCGCGCGGGCGGGCTCGGGGTTGAGCCGCGAGCCGCCGACCGCGAGCGTGCGGATGGACCCGAGGTCGTAGCTCGCGCGCTTCGGGGAGTTGAGCCAGGTGATGACGGTGGCGGGAACGGCGGGGATCCACGTCGCCCGCTCGCGCTCGACGAGCGAGAAGACGGTGTCCGCGTCGGGGCTCGGCGCGAGGATCGCGCGCGCGCCGAGCAGCAGCGCGCCCTGGACGCCCGGGCAGGCCAGGGGAAAGTTATGAGCGATGGGCACCGAAACCAGGAGCGCGCCGTCGCGGTCGAAATCAGTAGCGGCGGCGAAGACCAGCGAGTTATAGAGGTAGTCTTCGTGCGTTCGCGGGATGACCTTCGGCAGGCCGGTGGTCCCGCCCGAGAGCTGGAAGACCGCGACGTCGGACGGCTCCGGACGAAGATCTGCGAGCGCGGCGGGCGCGATCCGCTCCTCGATCGGGTCGGCGAGAAGATCGTCGAGCCGCGTCATTCCTGCGCCGGCGCGCTCGCCCACGACGAGGACGTGACGGAGTGACGGGAGCGTGCCGCGCAACTCCTCCGCCATCGCGACGTAGTCGAAGCCGCGGAACTCCGAGGGGATGAGCCACGCCGCGGCGTCGGTGAAGCGCGCCAAGTACCCGATCTCGGCCTGCCGGTGGGCGGGCAGGCAAGCCAGCGGGATCGCGCCAACCTTCAGGCACGCGACGTAGGCGACCACGAACTCGAGCACGTTCGGGAGCTGGAAGACGACGCAGGCGCCGCCGCAGATGTCGCGTTCCTCCAGATGGAGGGCGAGCCGGTCGACGAGGCGTCCCAGCTCCCGGTACGTGACCCGGCGCGCGTCGTCAACGACCGCGAGGCGGTCGGCGTGGACGGCGATGGAGCGGTCGAAGGCCTCGCCAAGCGTCACGCCCGCCCAGTACCCGCGCTCGCGATAGCGGTGCGCGAACTCCGGCGGCCAGGGCACGAATCCGTCGAGCACAGCGCCCCAGCTTACCGCCGGCCATCGTTTGTGCAAACTAACCCCCTCCGTGTACCATCGTCCCCGCACGTTTCATTCGACGAGGAGCACGCCATGGCGCAGGACCTCAGGAGCTATCTGGATCTCGTCAAGCGCAAGCGGCCGGACGAGCTGGTGATCGTCTCCAAGCCGATCGATCCCGTCCACGAGATCACGGCCTTCGTGGTGAAGCTCGAGAAGGAGGCGAAGCGCCGGCCCGTGCTCATCTTCGAGAACGTCAAGGGCACGCGCTTTCCGGTCCTCACGAATCTCCACGCGAGTCGCGCGCGGCTGGCGCTCGCGATCGGCGCGGCCCCCGACGCCGTGCTCCAGACGTACCTGCGCGCCATGGAGCGCCCGATTCCGCCGCACGTCGTCGCCACGGGCCCCGTCAAGGAGATCGTCCTGCGCGGGGACGCCGTCGACCTCGGCGCGCTGCCCCAGATCATCCACCACGAGGGGGACGCCGGCGTCTTTCTGACGTCCGCCATCTCGTTCGCCAAGGACCCGACGGCGGAGACCTGGAACTGCGCGTACAACCGGCTCATGCTCAAGGGCCGCGACACGACGTCCATTCACCTCACACTCGGCAAGCACCTCTGGGAGTTCGCCCGTCTGGCCGAGGCCCGCAACGAGCCGCTCCCCGTCGCCTTCGCCATCGGCGTCCATCCCGCCATCGCGCTGGGCGCGCTCGCCATCGGCTCCGTGGATGAGGACGAGCGCGGGATCATGGGCGCTCTGCTCGGCGAGGCCCTCGAGCTGGTGAAGTGCGAGACCTCCGACGTGCTGGTGCCCGCGCACGCCGAGATGGTGATCGAGGCCGAGATCCTGCCCCACCAGCGGACGTCCGAGGGGCCGTTCGGCGAGTTCACGGGCTACAGCCTGGGCGAGCGGCAGCGCGAGGTCGTGAAGGTCCGCGCGATCACCCACCGGCGCGACGCCTTCTTTCAGGACATCTCGGTCGCGCACCTCGACCACATGCTGCTGTCGACCATCCCGATCGAGGCCAATCTCTATCGCGCGGTGCGGGCGATGGTGCCGTCGGTGAAGGCCGTGCGGGTGCCCGCGCCCTTCACCTGCTACGTGTCCATCGAGCAGCGCATTCCCGGCCAGGCCAAGAACGCGATCCTCGCCGTCCTCGGCAGCGATCTCTACATGAAGCGCGTGGTGGTCGTGGATCAGGACGTGGACGTCTTCGACGACCGGCAGATCAACTGGGCGATCGCCACACGGTCCCAGCCGGATCGCGATTTGCTGATCGTGAGCCACGCCCGCGGCTCCGACCTCGACCCCTCGACGCGGGAGGACGGTTACTCGGGCAAGTGGGGGATCGACGCCACGGCCAAGCCCTCGCTGGCCGCCTATACGCCGCGTCACCGCGTGCCGCCCGAGGTCTTGCAGCGGATCGACCTCAAGTCGTTCTTGCCGTAATCGCCCGCGGCCCGGTGGCGCAGAACTTCGTCGGACTGCTCGAAGCGACGGCGCGGCGTCACGCCGACCGGGCCGCGCTCGTCTGGCAAGACGGCGCCCTCAGCTACGCGGCGCTCGAGCGGCGCGCCGGGGGGTTCGCGCGCTTCCTCGCCCGGGCCGGGGTCCGTCCCGGCGACCGCGTCGCGCTCGCGATTCCGAACCGCTGGCCGTTCGTGGCCGCGCTGCTCGGTGGGCTCAAGCTCGGCGCCACGGTCGTTCCCCTCGACCCGCGGCTGACGGCCGAGGAGCAGGGAGCGATCCTCGACGACCTCCGGCCGCGCCTCGTCGTCCACGAGGTGCTGGGCGACGAGACCGAGTGGCCCTCCCTGGCCGAGGTGGACGCGCCCGCGCTCGTCCTCTACACCTCGGGCAGCACGGGCCGGCCCAAGGGAGCCGTCCTCTCGCACGGAGCGCTCGCCTTCGCCATCCGCTCGTGGGCCGATCCCGTGATGGCGCTCACGCCCGACGACGTCGTGCTCGGCGTGCTGCCGTTCTCTCATTCGTTCGGCCTCAACGGCGCGCTCCTGGCGCCGCTGCTCGTCGGCGCCACCGTCGTCGTCCTCGAGCGTTTCGCGCCGGAGGAGGTCGTCGACACGATCGCGACTCACCACGTCACCGTCTTCCCCGGCGTCGCCACGATGTTTCGCCGCGTCCTGAGCGCGCCGGCGCTCGACCGCGCCGGGCTCTCGAGCTTGCGCCTGGCGCTGTCCGGTGCGGCGCCGTGTCCCTGGGATCTTGCCTGCGAGTGGCGCGAGCGCACCGGCGTCCGGATCGTCCGCGGCTACGGCTCGACGGAGCTGTTCCGGCCGCTCTCGTACCTCGCGGCTGATCCCACCGACTTGGCCGATGCCGTTGGGCGCCCCGTGCCCGGCGTGGAGATACGGGTGGTGGACGACGACGGACGCGCGATGTCCGTGGGAGAGCTGGGCGAGCTGCTGATCAAGACCCCCGCGGCGATGGACGGCTATCTCGGCGCGCCCGAGGAGACCCACGAGGTGCTCGTCGACGGCTGGTTCCGGACGGGCGATCTCGCGCGGACGACGCCGGAGGGCTGGGTGAAGATCGAAGGCCGCAAGCGCGAGCGCATCCTCCGCGGCGGCTACTCGGTCTTCCCCCAGGAAGTGGAGGCCGTCCTGCTCTCGCATCCCGCCGTGGCGGAGGCCGCCGTGGTGGGCGTGCCGCACGGCGAGCTGGGCGAGGAGGTGGCCGCCTTCGTGGCGCTCCACGCGGGCCGCCGCGCGGCGCCCGAGGAGCTGATCGCCTACTGCAAGCGCCAGCTCGCCGCGTTCAAGTACCCGCGCCACATCACGATCGTCCCGGAGCTGCCGAAGGCGGCGACGGGGAAGGTCCTCAAGAAGCTCCTGACGAGGTAAGGATCAATGGTCGTCCGCACGGTCGGCTTCGCGGTCATTCCGGCGAGCCCGATCGCCCTCTTCCGCATGACCCCTCCTTCAGACGCGCCCACCGTCCATCGCCCCTGGTCCCTGCACCACAACCTGCCCCACCTCCGGCGCGTGGCTGGCCTCCGGAATGTATAGTACAGTCCCTTTCCACAGGAGGATCTCCTATGCGCTTCGACCGCCGGCCGATGTCGACACTGCTGCCGATCCTCGTCGTGCTCGCCGCCATGCCGCTCGGGGGCGTGGCGCTCGCGCAGTCGAAGTACAAGGAGGCCCCCGGGGTGGCCGAGCAGGTCAAGGCCGGCAAGCTGCCGCCGGTGGACCAGCGGTTGCCCTCCGAGCCGCTCGTCATCCCGGTGGTCGAGCGGACCGGACAATACGGCGGGACGTGGCGCCGCGCGTTCCTCGGCCCGGCTGACGCCAACAACTACGTGCGCGTGGTCTACGACGCCCTCGTGCGGCACTCGCCCGACGGCGGCAAGATCGAGCCGAAGATCGCCGCCGGCTGGGAGTCGTCGAAGGACTTTCGGCAGTGGACGATCAAGCTGCGCCCGGGCGCGCGCTGGTCGGACGGCGCGCCGTTCACCGCCGACGACATCGTGTTCTGGTATCAGGACGTCCTCCTCAACAAAGATCTGGTGCCGTCCATCCCCTCCTGGATGAAGAACGCCGACGGCACGCCGGCCATCGTGGAGAAGGTCAGCCCGACCGCGGCTCGATGGACGTACAAGCAGCCGAACACGCTGGTGCTCACCGCGCTGGCGAACTCGGACGGCGGCGACCGGACCTACGCCGCGTTCCTGCCCGCCCATTATCTGAGAAAGTTCCATCCGACCTACGCGAAGAAGGACGACATCGACAAGCTCGTGGCCGCGGCCGGCTTCAAGACGTGGACGGAGCTGTTCGCCGCCCGCAACGCGCCGCCCGAGAATCCGGAGCGCCCGACCATGGCCGCCTGGGCGCCGGCCACCCGGGTGAGTGACCAGGTCTTCACGCTCAAGCGCAACCCCTACTTCGTCGGCGTGGACCCGAGCGGCAACCAGCTCCCCTACCTGGACGAGGTGCGCTTCACGTTTTTCGCCGACATCCAGGCGCTGAACCTGGCCGCGATTGCCGGCGATTTCGACATGCAGGAGCGCCACATCCAGATGACGAACTATCCCGTCTTCAAGGAGAACGAGAAGACCGGGAAGTACCGCGTCATCACGTGGCCGACCTTCGGCGGCGCCGACGCCGTGGTCATGCTGAACCAGACCTACAAGGCCGATCCCGATCTCGGCCGGCTGATGGCCACGAAGGAGTTCCGGCTCGCGCTGTCCGTGGCGATCAACCGGGATCAGATCAGGGAGTCGGTGTTCCTCGGTCTCGGCGAGGCTCGCCAGGGCGTGCCGTCCCCGGGCCATCCGTACTATCCCGGCGACCAGTACGCGCGGAAGTACACCGAGTACAAGCCCGACGAGGCCAACAAGCTGCTCGACCAGCTCGGCCTCATCAAGCGGGACGGGGACGGCGTCCGCCAGTTCCCGAGCGGTAAGCGCGTGGTCCTCGAGCTGTCGGTGGTGCCGGCGTTCGCGGCGTGGTCCGACGTGGCCCAGCTCATCGCCAGGGACTGGGAGAAGGTCGGCGTCAAGACCGTCGTCCAGCTCCGCGAGCGCGCGCTCCATTTCCGGATGCGCGACAACAACGAGCTGATGACCGAGATGTGGAACGAGGACACCACCGGCTTCCCCTTCACCGGCAACGCCAAGTTCGACCCGCGCAACTCGCCGATCCTCACGCTCGGGCCGCTCTACACGCGCTGGATCGAGACCAAGGGCAAGGACGGCGTGGAGCCGCCGGCGCCGGTGAAGCGGATCATGGCGATCGTGGACCAGGCCCAGGCCGTCGGGACCGAGCAGCAGGCCAAGCTCGCCCAGGAGCTGTTCCGCATCTGGGTGGACAACCTGTGGGAGATCGGCACGATCGGGCGGACGCCGATGGTGCAGGGCGTGGTCGTCACCAACACCCGCTTCCGCAACGTGCCGACCACGCTCGGCAACGATTGGCCGCTGCGCAGCCCGGGCAACGCGCGTCCCGAGCAGTTCTTCTTCACGCGCTAG
>JBGPYK010000294.1:0-4212 GCA_041493245.1 Methylomirabilia bacterium
ACGTCTGGGTCGAGCTGCCGCCAGCAGCGCCGTGAGGGGACGCCGACGACCATCGCGACCATGACGCTGAGGCACGCCACCGAGTGCATTGAGCGGGGTCTCGCCAAGGCGCACGCGCTGGGCTTCCAGGTCGCCATCGCCGTCGTGGACGAAGCCGGACATCTCGTCGCCTGCCACCGGATGGACGGCGCGCTCTGGGTCACGCCCGAGATCGCGCGGGCCAAGGCCAACGCCGCCGCCGGCTTTCGCGCCACCACGCTGGACCTCGAGGAGCGGTTCAACACGGGGCGCCAACTCTTCGCCGGCAACGTCGCCGCGCTCGGTGACTACAAGTTCGTGTTCGGCCGCGGCGGCGTCCCGATCGTGAGCGACGGCCGCGTCATCGGCGCCATCGGCGTCAGCGGCGCCGTCCCCGCCGACAACGACCACACGATCGCCGACGCCGCCGCACACTAGTTCGGAGGACGGCGGCGGCTTCGACGTGTCCGGCCTGTCGGTGCCGAGTTGGGGTAAGCTGGCGGGCGTGAACTTCGAGGTCGAGGTGTACTGCAACGAAGCCGGCGAGTGGATCGCCACCGCCGTCGAGCACGGCGTGAGCGCCAAGGGCGCGGTGGAGAGGGAAGCGCTCTCCCGCCTGATGGACGCGCTCGCTGCCCACTTCAAGAAGAATCCCTTGAGCGGCCGATGAAAAGGACCCATCTGCGTCGTTGGCTCAGTCGGGCGATCTTCGATCATTTCACCGCTCGGCTCGCGCCGGCGGCCGTCGCTTACCTCGCACCGCGGCGGCGTACTCGGAGTACGCCTCAGTCGCCGCTCAGTCGCCGCCTAGCATCTGGGCCCTTTTGATCGGCCTAGGACCGTGAAGGGATTATGTAGCCTCGTCGCCGCCGCGCTCTTCTCGGGCCTCGCCGTCGCCCCGGTGACGGCGGCGGACTACGGGGGGCCGCTGATCGACGCGCATTTCCACGTGCCGAACGCGACGGTTATCGACGCCTACGTCGAGGCGATGAAGCGTCACGACGTCCGCCGCGTCGTCCTGCTCGGCGTCGGCGGCGTGCAGAAGGACGATCCCGCGTGGATCGCCGCCGCCGCGCGCAAGTATCCCGACCGTGTCGTCCCGGGGCTGCCCGTGGCCGATCCCACCGCTCCGGACGCCGCCATGCGCCTGGACGCGGCCCTCGCCGGGGGCAAGGCCCACGCCGTCGGCGAGATCCACGTGCGCCAGGTGTCGCGCAAGATCGACCGTGATCCCGGCGCCCCCGCGTTCGTCAAGCTCCTCGAGGTCGCGGCCAAGCACGGCGTCCCCGTCGTCATCCACGACGAGCTGAACGACGCGGCAACGGCGGCGCTCGGCAAGGCGCTCGCCGCCCAACCCCGAGCCGTGATCGTCCTCGCGCACGCGGGCGAGGCGACCCCCGCGCGGATCGAGCCGCTGCTCGCCCGCCATCCGAACCTGATGGTCGACCTCTCGGGCATGCACTTCCAGCGCAAGCCCGCCCTCGCCACGGAGACAGGTCCCCTCGACCCAGCCTGGAAAGCGCTCATCGAGAAGATGCCCGACCGGTTCCTGATGGGCATCGACGTCTGGGCGCCCCGGCTCTTCGAGCCGGCCATGCTCGATCGGCTGATGAAGTGGACGCGGCGGATTCTCGGTGAGTTGTCGCCCGCAGTTGCCGAGCAGGTGGCACACCGAAACGCCGCCAAGCTCTACCGCACCGAGTAGGCCGATGAAAACGGGCGAGGAGTTGCGATCATGATCTTGCGTACCGCGCTTTGTGATCTGCTGGGTATTGAATATCCGATCCTCCAGTCGGGGATGGGGGGCGTCGCCGGGCCCGAGCTGGTGGCTGAGGTGTGCCGCGCCGGCGGCCTCGGTATCCTCGCCGGGCTCAACGTCCCCGGCGAGGAGCTGCGGAGCCGCATCCGTCGCGTGCGCGAGCTGACCGACCGTCCCTTCGGCGTGAACCTCTGGCTCCACACCGAGCTGCGGCCGCCGACCGACCCCGCGACGATCCCCGACAGCACGCTCCGCGCGGTCCAGGGCACGCTCAATCGCTTCCGCGCGCGTCTCGGCGTCCCCGCGCAGACGGAGCGCCCCGATCCCGTCCCCGACCTCGTGGACGAGGCGATCGAGGTGATCCTCGAGGAGCGCGTGCCGGTGCTGAGCACCGCCCTCGGCATGCCCGACGTCGCGACGGCCCGCCGCTGCTTCGAGCGCGGCGTCAAGATCGTCGCGATGGTCGCGACAGTCAAGGACGCCCGCGCGGCGGCGAGCGCGGGGGTCGACGTCATCATCGCCCAGGGCGGCGAGGCGGGAGGCCATCGCTCGACGGGGGCCAAGACGCCGTCGGCGGAGAGCGCGAGCGTCGGTACGCTGGCGCTGGTGCCCCAGGTCGTCGACGCGGTGAGCGTGCCCGTCGTTGCGGCCGGAGGCATCGCCGACGGCCGCGGGCTCGTGGCCGCCCTCGTCCTCGGCGCGCAGGGGATCCTCCTCGGCACCCGCTTCGTGGCCACCCGCGAGTCGGGGGCGGCGGAGTTCTGGAAAAAGACGCTGCTCGAGAGCGACGGCGACGCGACGACGACGACCGACGCCTTCTCCGGGCTCTACGCCCGCGCGCTCCGCAACACGTTCACGCGGGACTACGCCGCCTCGGGCGCGCCGGTGCTCCCCCCGCTGCTGCAGCGCAACGTGGCGGCCGACGTCTACGCGGCCGCCGCCGCGCAGGGCGCCCCCGCGTACTTCCCCATGTGGTCGGGACAAAGCGTGGGGCTAATCCACGACCTGCCCGGCGCCGCCGACGTGGTCGAAGCGATCATCCGCGAAGCCCGCGCGGTCCTCACCGCCCTGGGTGGGCGCATCCGCCTCGAATGAACTCGGAGGAGACCCCGTGAAGCTCGATGTCGGTATGCTCACGCACGATCTCACGTCGATCCCCGCCTATGCCCGCAAGGTGGAGGCGCTCGGCTTCGACTGCCTCTGGTCCTCGGAGACCCAGCACGATCCCTTCCTGCCTCTGGCCGTCGCCGCGACGGTCACCTCGCGGGTGAAACTCGGCACGGCGATCGCCGTCGCATTTCCCCGCAGCCCCATGATTACCGCCCACATCGCGTGGGATCTGCAGGCCGCGTCGAACGGGCGCTTCATCCTCGGACTCGGCTCTCAGGTGAAGGGCCACAACGAACGGCGGTTCTCGGTGAAGTTCGAGTCGCCGGGCCCCAAGCTCCGGGAGATCGTGCAGGCGCTACGCGCGATCTGGGACTGCTGGCAGAACGGCACGCGGCTGAACTTCAAGGGACAGTTCTACCGCTTCGACCTGATGACGCCCTTCTTCAGCCCAGGCCCCATCGCCCACCCGCACATCCCGGTCTACGTCTCCGGCGTCAACGCCTACATGTGCCGCGTGGCGGGCGAGGTGTGTGACGGGCTGCACGTGCACCCCTTCAATAGCGCGAAGTACCTGCGCGAGTACGTCCAGCCCGCCGTGGAAGAGGGGCTGCGCGCGTCGGGGCGGTCGCGCGCGGACTTCACGTACGCCACCGCGGGCTTCGTCGTCATCGGCGACACCGAGGAGGAGGTGGCCCGCGCCCGTCAAGCCGTCCGCCAGCAGATCGCGTTCTACGCGTCCACGCGGACGTACGAGCCGGTCCTCGCCGCCCACGGCTGGCAGGACATCATCCCGAGCCTGCACCGCAAATCGGTGGAGGGTGACTGGGCGGGGATGGCGAGCCTGATCACCGACGAGATGGTCGACGCCTACGCCGTGACCGGCAGCTACGACACGATCGCGGCGAGGGTCAAGGAGCGGTACACGGGCCTGCTCGACCGCATCGCCTTCTACCAACCTCACCAGCCCGGGCTCGACGACCCCCGGCTGCCCCGCGTCGTCAAGGAGTTCAACGGATGAAAGCGCTGGCCTTCAACGCGTTCGGCGGTCCCGACACGCTCAAGCTGCAGGACGTCCCGGACCCGACGATCCGGCCCGACCAGGTCCTCGTTCGTGTGCGCGCCTGCGCGCTGAACCATCTCGATCTCTTCGTGCGCGAGGGTATCCCCGCACTGAAGACACCGTTGCCCTTCTGGACCGGGTGCGACATCGCGGGCGACGTCGTCGAGGTGGGGGCGGCGGTCTCCGGCGTCAAGCCCGGCACGCGCGTGGCCGTCAATCCCAACCTCACCTGCGACCGCTGCGAGTTCTGCCGGGCCGGCGAGCA
>JBGPYK010000097.1:0-7466 GCA_041493245.1 Methylomirabilia bacterium
CACGTTCCACCAGGCGTGGAGATAGTCGGGCCGTCGGTTCCTGTACTTCAGGTAGTACGCGTGCTCCCAGACATCGCAGCAGAGGAGCCCGACCTTGCCGTGCACCAGCACGCTATCCTGGTCGGGCAGCGACATGATCTCGAGCCGCTCCGTCGAGGGGTTGACGACGAGGAACGCCCATCCCGAACCGAAGTGCTTCGCCGCCGCGTCGGTAAAGAGGGAGTGAAATCGCTCAAATGAGCCAAAGTCTTTCGTGATGGCGCCGGCGATCGCGCCCTTGGGTGAACCGCCTGCCTTCGGCCCGAGGATCTCCCAGAAGAACTGATGATTGGCGTGGCCGCCGCCGTGGTTCCGAACGGCAGTCCGGATCGTCTCCGGCACCTGGTCGAGACGACCGAGCAGATCCTCGATCGCGAGAGCGGCGAGCTGCGGATACGGCTCGATCGCCTTGTTCAGGTTGTCGACGTACGCCTGGTGATGCTTGTCGTGATGCAGCTCCATCGTCTCGGCATCGATGTACGGATCGAGGGCATCGTAGGCGAATCGCAACGGCGGAAGTTTGTAAGCCATGTCAGAGCCTCCTTGAGCTCGTCGTCTCGCGTCGAGAGGGGCTTGAGGTGCGTTACTCGGGGAAGCGGCGCGTTATCTCATGCTCGGCCTTTTCTCGGTAGTTCTGGGCGGCCGGCAACCCACCGTCGCCGCAGGAACGCGAGCGCGCGGCCGAGGGACGCTGACCGAAGCCGAGGCCGGGGAGGCGACGCGGAATCACGAGATGGAGCGGCGCGGACGGTTGGACACTTGAAAAGTTCATCACGCCCTAACTCTAGTCGGCGTCATCAGGCTTGCCTATTGGACCTTGGTCCACTCCGACTCACCGAGTCAGCGAACCTCGACGATGTCCGCATCAAATGAGACGGTCGTCTTCAGATTCTTTGACTGGTCACTTGCTGCGGGTAGGAGCATAGATGAGCTCGTTCTTGATGGAGCGGACGCTGGGCACCCCGCGCGCGATCTCAGAAGCGCGGGCACTGACACCGATGCTCGACACTCCACCGGTCAGGTTGCTCGGGCGCCGCATCCGCTTTCGCGGTGTCGCTCTGTTCGCGTCGCAATCCCGCAGAAGCCGGCCGTGGCGAGTGGGTGCGAGAGAGTGCTATCGTCTCGACATCCTCGTTCGAAGGAGGTTCGGTATGGTGAAACCCTGCTCGCTCGCGCCGTCGTGTGTGTGGCCGGCCCTGCTCGCGGTCGCGTTCGCCGTTGGGCCGGCGGCCGTCCTGGCGCCTGCGATGGCAGCTCCGGGCGCCGATGGCTACATCGAGGGCTACGCGGCGGCTGTCCTCGAGCGCGAGTTCCGGGTGACGGCGCCGTCCCTACGCGTGCAGAACGGCATCATCACCGTGTCTGCCACGGACCTCGCGGGGCTTGACCGCGCCCGGGTCATTGCGGCGCTCGGGCGCGTCCGGGGCACGGCCCGCGTTGAGATCGATCGATTACATCGGGCTGGGCGCGCACTTCCATTTCTGAGGGACGCCGACCGGGCGGCGGTGTCGGCTTCCCGGACATGAGGTCCGTCGCTTCTTAGCCGACATGGGGGGCCCAGCCACAGGCCCCCCAAGCCCCCCCCCGCGACGCTTCGGAGCCGCCCCGGGTAACCCAGGGCGCGCTCCTACACTCCGACAGGCTCCCAGACTTAGCGGGAATCGGGACTGCGACCGAGACGAGAGACGATTTCCCAGGCGTGGCGCTGAATCGGCCGGGACTCGAAGTATCCCGGCACAAGCGCCCGCGCGCGTTCAAAGGCTTCCCGCGCTTCGCCGTACTGCCCGATCAAGATTGCGGAGAGGCCGAGATTGCCCCACGCGTTGGCATAACCCGGCCGGACCCGCACCGCCTCGCGATACGCCTGCGCCGCGTCCGCGTGACGCCCCAGGCTGTTCAGGGTGCGTCCGATATTGTAGTGCGCGTCGGCGTCCATGGGGGCCCGTCGGAGGGCTTGGCGGAACTCGCGGAGCGCGTCCTCCGGTCGATCGAGCGTGGTCAGAACCACGCCCAAATCGTAGCGAGCGTCGACGTCGTCAGGTGCGAGCCGAACCGCCTGCTCGTAGGCGAGTCGCGCCTCGTCCCAGCGCTCGAGGCGACTGAGCGCGAAGCCCAGATTAGTGTAGGCGGCGGCGTAGTCGGGCCTCACGCGAATTGCGGCGCGGTATGCCGCCACCGCGTCCTCGTCTCGGCGAAGCTCGCTGAGTTCGACGCCTTTGTTGTAGGCGGCCTCGGCCCGGATCGCGACCGGCCGGTGCGAGCGCATCGCTTCGTCGCAGGCGTCCAGGGCGGGCCGTCCGTGAAGGAGCGCGCATCGGATCGCGGCGTCGACCGCGGGCTCTGCCCAGGCGCCACGAGGCGCCACGCCGGCAAGCCCGACAGCCAGACATAGCGCGACCAGGAGAACCACGCTCCCAATGACCCGCGCATGATGCGTCACCATGGGTCTCCACCTGAGCGGGCTTTGACCGCCAGCGCCCCCATCGACGATTGTGTGCACCAGCCGGCGAGTGAGCAATTGGACCTCGGCGGTCGTCTAAGCCCGGCCCCTCACGAAGTGGAGGACCAAGAAAATGACCGCGACGACGAGCAGAACGTGAATCAATCCCCCGGCGGCCTGGAAGGTAAACCACCCGAGCAGCCACGCCACAAGGAGGACGACAAACAAGATCATGAACATAAGAACTCCCTTTCACCCTCGCGTGAGAAACCAGGAGGTGGCATACCTCCAGTCGAATGCTGTTCGGCTCGTCCTGATTTCTGACTCTAAGCGCCTCGCTCCCGCCCGCCTATTGGACCTTCGTCCAATCGGCGAGCTGGACGATGTCGACTAGACTGAGGGACGATGGCCCGTACGTGATCTTCCTTCGAGGCCCGACGACGACGCGGCGGGCCCTACCCGCCCTGTTCTTGCTGATCGTCGGCCTGCTGCCGTCAGTGTCGGATGCCCAAGCGCGTCGCGTAGCCGTGCTGGACTTCTCCAACGCGGCGAAAGACCCCGCCGTGGAGGCGCTCGGCCCCGCCATCGCGGAGACGCTGACGACGAAGCTTCAGAGTGTCCAGGTCCTCCAGCTTGTCGAGCGCCACCAGCTCGGGAATGAATTGGGGCAAGCCTCAACGCTCCATAACATCGCCCTTGCCTACACCGGCCAAGGCCGCTACGCCGACGCGCTCGGGTACCACGCGCGGGCGTTCAGCCTCCAGAAGACGCTGAGTAACGAGGCGGGCCACGACCCTCGCGGCCATGGGCCTGGCCCACGAGCAGCAGCACCAGTACGCGGAGGCGCTCTCGTACTACGAGCGTGCGCTGAAGCTCCAGGAGAAGCTCGGCAACGAGCCGGGCCAAGCGATCGTCGTCAACCGCATGGGCGACGTGCAAGGAAGTCGGGGCCGCCCCGCCGCCGCCCTCCTCTACTACGATCGTGCGCTCAAGCTCGAGGAGAAGCTCGGCAACGAGCCGGGCCAGGCCAGGGAGCTCGACACCATCGCCAGGGTGCGGGAAGGCCAGGGCCGCTCCGCGGACGCGCTGTCTTACTATGAGCGGGCGCTGAAGCTCCAGGAGAAGCTCGGCAACGAGCCTGATCAAGCGATCACCCTCAATACCATCGGGATCCTGCAGGACAAGCAGCGCCGACCCATCGAGGCCCTCGCCTACTTCGATCGGGCGCTGAAGCTGGGCGAGAAGCTCGGCAACGAGGGGGGCCAAGCCGCGGCGCTCGACAACATGGCCAAGGTCCACCGAGGGCAGGGCGACCACACGCGCGCGCTGACCGAGTACGGGCGGAGCCTGCGGCTCAGGGAGAAGCTGGGCGACGAGGTGGGCCAGGCGCGCACCCTCAACAGCATTGCCTTCATTCACACACAGCAGGGGCGCTACGTCGAAGCGCTTGGCTCCTACGAGCGGAGCCTGCGGCTGGCGGAGAAGCTGAGGGAGGAACCAGGCCAGGCGTTCATCCTCAGCAGTATCGGCAACCTCTACCAAGTACAAAGACGCGACGCCGAGGCGCTGTCATTCTATGAGCGGGCGTTCGAAATCGCGGACCGGCTGGGAACGCCCGAGCGTGAGACTTACCGCCGACTGCGGGATCAGATGCGCGCGCCGGCTCGGTAGTCAGTTACCGAACATGCGTTTGATGAAGGTCTTTACGCTCTGGCCGTCCTGGATCCCCCGCTACACGAGGATGAACACCGCGAGGAGCCCGGGGTGATCGCCTATCGTTCTTGACGGACGTGACGCCCGTGATGCCGCGCGCGGCCGACTTGACGAGTGAGCGGCGACAAGTCACCGGGTGGAAGGGGCGGACGATTGGCCGACCATCGAGTAGTGGCGACCTCGGCTCCGCATGCCCGGCGCCCGCGGCCGACGGCCCACGGCACGCCGAGCGGTCGCCGCCTCCTGACGTTGTCCCTGGCCGCGCTCGGTGTCGTCTACGGCGACATCGGGACGAGCCCGCTCTATGCCATCCGCGAGTGCTTCAAGCCGGCGTATGGCTTGCACCCAGACGTCCCCACCATCTACGGCGTGCTCTCGCTGATCGTCTGGGCGTTGATCGTGATCGTCAGCGTCAAGTACATCGTCTTCATCATGCGGCTCGACAACGGGGGCGAGGGCGGGATCCTCGCCCTGCTCGCCCTCGCCCTGAGACTTCGCCGCTTGCAAGGGGAGCGGGCCGTCCGCCCCGCCGTCATCGCGCTCGGGCTCTTCGGCGCGGCGCTGCTCTACGGCGACGGAGTCATCACGCCCTCGATCTCAGTCCTGAGCGCCATCGAGGGCCTCGAGGTCGCCGCGCCGGCGCTCGCGCACCTGGTCGTGCCGCTCACGCTCGTGATCCTCTTCCTACTCTTTCACGTCCAGAAATACGGGACGGCGCGCTTGGGCGGCGTCTTCGGCCCCGTCATGGTCGTCTGGTTCGGCACGATCGCCGTCCTGGGGACGGTAGAGATCCTCCACGCGCCCCGGATCCTCCTCGCGGTCAATCCGTGGTACGCGCTGCGGTTCTTCCTCGATCACGGCTGGGGCGGCTTCCTCGTCCTGGGCGCCGTGGTCCTGGCCGTCACCGGGGCCGAGGCGCTCTACGCGGACATGGGACACTTCGGGCGCCGGCCCATCCGTCTCGTCTGGTTCGGCTTCGTGCTGCCCGCGCTTCTTCTCAACTACTTTGGGCAGGGCGCGCTCCTCCTCCGCGTGCCCGACGCCGTCCAGCATCCTTTCTACCTGCTCGCTCCCCGCGTCTGCCTGTACCCGCTCCTGGTGATCGCGACCCTCGCGACGATCGTGGCCTCGCAGGCGCTCATCTCGGGGGCCTTCTCCCTGACACAGCAATGCATGCAGCTCCGCTTCTGCCCGCGGCTGCCGATCGTCCACACCTCGCGCGCGCAGGTCGGGCAGATCTATATGCCGGACGTCAATGCTGCGCTGATGTGCGGCTGCCTCCTGCTCGTCCTCGGCTTCCGCTCGTCGGGAGCCCTGGGCGCCGCGTACGGCATCGCTGTGACGGGCACGATGGCCATCACGTCCGTGCTCTTTTACATCATCGCGCACCGCCGCTGGCGCTGGTCGCGCCTGCGCGCCGGCAGCCTCGTCGGTGTCTTCCTCGCCATCGACCTGGCGTTTCTCGCGGCCAACGTCGTGAAGATCGAGCACGGGGGCTGGGTGCCGTTCGTCATCGCAGGTGGCGTCTTCCTGGTCATGACGACGTGGAATCGCGGCGTGCGGATCGTGGGCGAGATCCTCGCGGACGCCGCGATGCCGCTCGATCGCTTCCTCGAAGAGGTCGAGCGGACGCGCCCGCCGCGCGTGCCGGGGACCGCCGTGTTCCTCACGGCGGGGCTCGAGGGCGCGCCGCTCGTGCTCATCCGCCACCTCCGTCTCAACAAGGCGCTGCAGGAGGAGATTATTTTGTTGTCGATCGTGACCGAGGAGGTGCCGGAAGTCCGCGACGACGAGCGTATCGAGGCCGAGCGTCTGCCCGACGGGTTCCACCGCGTCAAGGCGAGTTACGGCTTCATGGAGCGGCCACACGTGCAAGAGATCGTCGCGCTGTGCCGCGACCTCGGCATGCGGGCCAAGCCCGAGGACACGACCTACTATCTCGGGCGCCCGCAGCTCCTGCCCACGGGGACCGGGCGCATGATGCGGTGGCGCAAGCGGTTGTTCGCATTCATGGCGCGCAATGCCGGCTCGGCCGCGGATTTCTTCGGGCTACCGCCAAACCGCGTCGTCGAGCTCGGCGCGCACATCGAGTTCTGAACGGCAGCGGTCGCGACCGACCCGGCACCGCCGGCCCTCCTCGCCCGCCTCGCTTTACCCCGATCGTATTGGACCAAGGTCCACTAGGCGACTCCCCGATGACGTCGTCTAGACTCAGCGTGTCTCCCTGAACACACGGGGCACGATAGGAGGGATCGCCTTGGAGCGCTACGACCTGGTCATCATTGGCGGCGGGGCCGCCGGCATCAATGCGCTGAAAGCGGCCATCACACTCGAGGCCCGGGTGGTGCTCGTCGACCGAGGGCCGCTCGGCGGCACGTGCGTCAACCGGGGGTGAATCCCGAAAAAGACCTTGGTAAGGTCAGCGCGCATTCACCGGCTCGTGAAGGACGCGGCGCGGTTCGGGACGACCACCGGCGCGGTCACGCTAGACTGGCCGACGGTCGTCCGCCGGCAACACGACATCGTCAAGGAGTTTCAACCGCTCCCGGCGTCGCTCGCGCGCGCCGGTGCCGAGGTCGTGCTGGGCGAGGCCGGGTTCAGCGATCCGCACACGATCGCCGTGAACGGCTCGGCCCTGTGGGGCGAGAGGGTCATCATCGGCGCGGGATCCGCGCCCGTCATGCCTGCGGTACCGGGCGTCGATGCGACGATCACTTCGGACGAGATCCTGTTCCTTCCCGTCTTTCCGCCGCGTCTCGTCATCGTCGGCGCGGGGGCCATCGGTCTCGAGATGGCCGGCGCCTTCAGCGATTTCGGCGCTGACGTCACGGTCATCGGCCAGGAGAGCGAAATCCTGCCCGCCTTCGACCCAGACGTCGCCGGCTATGTCAGGAAGATTCTCGAGAGCCGAGGCATCACGTTCCATCTCGGCGCGACGGTCACGGGCTTCTCCGGAACACGAGGCGCCGTGACCACGCACTTCACGCACCACGGCGAGCCGCGCGCGCTGACCGCGGACCAGGCGTGCCTGGCCATCGGACGCCGGTGGAAACCCGTCACGCTCGGAGCCGAACGCCTCGGTCTCGAGATGGGCCACCTCGGCCTCAAGGTCACTCCCTATCTGCGGACGTCCGCGACCCACATCTACGCCGCGGGGGACGCCGCCGGCAACACGCAGCTCACGCCCGTGGCCGCGTACGAGGGTCGTCTCGCCGCTCACAACGCGCTCGAAGGCGACCGGATCCCCGCCGACGAACGGATCGTGCCCCAGGCG
>JBGPYK010000279.1:0-4313 GCA_041493245.1 Methylomirabilia bacterium
CCGTATCACTGGCCCGGTGCCAAGTCCGCGAACCTGGTGACACATCGGGCGCTCGATCCTATTTCGAAGATCCCGGAGTTCAAGGTGTGCGCGGTCCGGCTGGAGCGGGCGTGATGGCGCTCACGTTCTTCGTCGATCCCTCCCGTTGCATCGGCTGCCGGGCGTGCGTCCACGCCTGCGCCGAATGCGACAGCCATCGCGGCCTCTCCATGGTCCACCTGGACTTCGTCGATCGCGAAGCGTCGACCCAGACCGTCCCGATGGTGTGCATGCACTGCGAGGACCCGGCCTGCGCCCGCGTGTGCCCGGCGGACGCGATCAAGCGCACCCCGGACGGCGTGGTCCACTCGGCACTCCCCGCTCGGTGTATCGGCTGCAGCAACTGCGTTCTCGCGTGTCCCTTCGGGGTGCCGAAGTACCTGCCGCAATACGATCAGATGATGAAGTGCGATCGCTGCTACGACCGGACGTCCGTGGGTCTCCGGCCCATGTGTGCCACCGTCTGCCCCAGCGGGGCCTTGTTCTATGGCGAGCCGTCGGAGATGGCGGCGCGGCGGGAGATCCCGACGCAGCTCTTTCAGATTGGAAAGCAGATGGTGAAGACCAACGTGCGCCTCATGGTGTCTCCCACCACGACGACGCTCACGCTCGATTTCCTGACATGGGGGGCTCCGGGCGCCCCCCACGCCCCCCTAGACGCTCGCACGCGCCCCGGGCAACCCGGGCCGCGGCTCGACGACGCGATGCGTTCACGAGGATTGAGGTGACGCATGCGCTCTGAGCGCTGGCGTCAGGATTTTCCGATCGACTGGCAGGAGGACGACTATGTCACCCGCCGCCAGTTCGCCGGGTTCCTGACGTTGATCTCCGGCGGTCTCTTTCTCGGGACCGTGCTGCTCGGTATCCGCGACTGGTGGCGGCGGACGTTCATCCCCCCGGCCCGCGTGCAGCGCGTGGCGTCCGTCGGCGAGGTGCCGGTCGGGAGCGCCAAGCTCTTTGCGTACCCGAATGCGGACGATCGCTGTCTCCTGATCCGCACCGGGCTCGAGACCTTCGTCGCCTACAACCAGGCGTGCACGCATCTGGCCTGTCCGGTCACCTATCGACGGGGCGCGCGGGAGCTGTACTGCCCCTGCCACGAGGGGTACTTCGCCCTCGACGACGGGCGCCCCCTGAGCGGACCGCCGAAGCGCCCGCTGCCGAGAGTCCTTCTGTCGGTGCGCGGGGATGGTGTGTGGGCCACGGGAGTGATCGAGTCATGACGCCCCGGACGACCCGCCTGGCCTTGGTCCTCGCCTTCCTCGTCGGGCTCCTCGTCTTCCAGCTATGGCTGCTTGGAGGCGCGCTGGAGCTGGCCCTCGGCGGAACGCCGGGCGCCCTGGTGCCGATCATGGTGGTGTCAGGGCTGTGCTTCGTCTGCGCCTGGGGGCTCTTGCGGACGATCAGGGGAAGGGCGGCCTGATGGCCGAGCTGAACGCGGTCGAGATCTGGAAGGCGGCCAAACACGGGTTCGACGCATGGCCCGACATCCTCCGCTGGGCCAAGGAGGCCACGCCGCCCGACCGGATCGACGAGCCCGATCTGCAACGCATGAAGTGGTACGGGATCTTCTGGCGCAAGCACGACCGTGACCGCTACATGATCCGCATCCGCATCCCGGGCTGCGAGATGACGGCAGATCAGGCGCGGGCCGTCGCCTTCGTCGCCTACGAGGCGGGCCACGAGATCGTCGACGTCACCACCCGCGGCAACGTGCAGGTCCAGGGTCTGACCATCCAGAAGGTCCCCGGCGTGATCGCCGCCCTGGAGCGCGTGGGGCTCACGTCCAAGCAGACGGGCCTCGATAACATCCGCAACGTGACGAGCCACCCGCTCTCCGGTGTCGATCCCGACGAGTTGATCGACACGCGCGCGCTGGCCCGGGCGGTGACCGATCTCTTCGTCGACAGCCGCGAGCTCAGCGATCTCCCGCGGAAGTTCAACATCACGCTGAGCGGGCGGGCGGGCTCGACGCCGAGCGACTGGACGCAGGACATCTCCTGGTTGGCGGCCCGAGGACCGGATGGCGCCGTCGGCTTCAGGCTGTTGATCGGCGGAACCCAGGGGCAGAATCCCCATCTCGGTTGGCACATCCCGGTCTTCGTCCACCCCGAGCAGGTGGTGGACGTGACCTATCGCATCTTGCAGACCTTCCGGGAGCTGGGCTCGCGCAGCGCCAAGCGCACGCAGGTCCGTTTTCGCTACCTCGTCGAACGGATCGGTCCCGACGGCGTGCTGACCGAGGTCGAGCGACGGCTGGGGTTTGCACTGACGCGCTTTCCGGCGCCGCCGCCGCCCCCGCCGGGCGAGCACGAGAGCTTCGTCGGGTTTTTCCCACAGAAGCAGCGGGACCGCTGGAGCGTGGGGGTGGCGGTGCCAATGGGGCGGCTGACGTGGCAGCAGATGGAGGGGCTCGCCGTGCTCTCCCGGAAGTACGGCGACGGCACGCTCCGGACCGCGACCGATCAGAACATCCTGTTGCCCAATGTGCCGGGTGACGCTCGTGAGCTGCTGGGTCGCGATCTCGCCGCGCTCAGGCTCGCGTTCGAGGCGGATTCGCTCACGCGCAACACCGTGGTGTGCACCGGTAAGCAGTTCTGCAGCCTGGCTGTCACGGAAACCAAGGGCTACGGCTTCCAGCTCGTCGAGGAGCTGCGCCGGCGGCGGGTGGAGACCTTCGGGATCCGCATCGCCATGAGCGGCTGTCCCAACGCCTGCGCTCAGCACCACACGGCGGACATCGGCCTCAAGGGCGCCAAGGTCCGCAAGGGCCTCCGCATCGTCGACGGCTTCGATCTCTACCTCGGCGGTGGAGTGTCCGACACGCTGGCTATGGGGACGCTCTGGAAGAAAGGGGTGCCGTTCGGCCAGCTTCCCGAGCTGCTCGAGCGCGTGATCCTCGAGTACCACGTCCAGCGACAGGCCGACGAGACGTTCAGCGCCTTCTGGCGCCGGCGGCTGCGCAACACCACGCCGGAGGTCGTCGCGCCCGAGGAGCCGCCGGCTTGGCGCTGCCAGGAGTGTGCGTACCTTCACGCCGGCGAGGAAGCCCCACCCTTTTGCCCGCGCTGTGCGGCGCTGCGCGCGCGCTTCGTCCGCGAGGATGATTCAAACGAATTGGCCGGTCGCGAGAACGAGGATGGTCCCGGCTCCGCCGAGACCGTTCCGAGCGTTGGGGGTCCGGAGGTCGAGGGGCGCCACGGGTCCCCCGGGGTGCCCCGAGCGTCTGGGGGTCCGGAGGTCGAGGGGCGCCACGGGTCCCCCGGGGCGTCCCGAGCGTCTGGGGGTCTGGGGGCCTTCGAGGCCCCCAGTCAGAAGACATGGCGCTGTGGTCCCTGCGGCTACGAGCACCACGGCGAGGACGCGCCGGACATCTGTCCGGTGTGCGGGGCGGCGAAGGAGGACTTCAAGCTCGTGAGTGGGGCGAGCACGCCGCGGGCCAGGCGCGCCGCGCCCTCGGGGCGGCGCATCGTCATCATCGGGGGATCGATCGCCGGCCACACGGCGGCCGACGTCGCCCGCGAGCTTGACCCCGATTGTCGGATTACTCTCGTCACCGACGAGCGCCACCGCTTCTACAACCGGCTCAACCTCACCCGCTATCTCTCCGACGAGGTCGCGCGCGACAAGCTCTTCGACTTCTCCGATCAGTGGTACACCGACCATCAGGTCGACGTCCTCACCGAGGCGCGCGCCATCACTCTCGACCCTGTGTCCAAGCGCGTCGTGCTCGCCAACGGAGTCGAATGCGCGTACGACGCGCTGATTCTCGCCCACGGCAGCTCGGCGAGCGTCCCGCCCTTCCATCGTCCCGATCTGCCAGGCGTCTTCCTCCTGCGCACACTCGAGGACGCCGACGGCATCCTCGCCGCCTGCCGGCTGGGAGCGCGCGCTGCCGTGATCGGCGGCGGCGTGCTCGGGCTGGAGGGCGCCTACGGCCTCGGCAAGCACGGCGCCCACGTGACCGTCTTCGAGCTGGCCCCGCACTTGATGCCCCGCCAACTCGACGCCGACGCCGCGGCCCTCTTCGCCGACCTGGTGAAAGACAAGGCCATCACGCCCGTCGCCGGGGTGGGAATCCAGTCACTGCTCGGACGCGAACGCGTGGAAGGGTTGGCCCTGGCCGACGGCCGTCGTTTCGACGCCGACCTGGTGGTGGTCTCCACCGGCATCCGCCCCAACATCGACTGGGTGCAGCGCGCGGGGCTCGACTGCGGGCGCGGCCTCCTGGTGGACGACCGGATGCGAACCTCTGCCGAGGACGTCTACGCGGC
>JBGPYK010000591.1:0-2206 GCA_041493245.1 Methylomirabilia bacterium
ACCACGGTGGACAGAAGATACAGCCCGAGGTTCGTGGGCGACGTGCGATGCGCCACCACCGGCTTCGGCTCCTCCTGGAAATTGTCCGGCGGCAGCGCGTGGTCCTCGGAACCCACAAACGTCTCAAAAAACCGCCAGGTCCGACGGGCGATCAACCGGAGGGCTCGCGCATCCCCAGGCGAGAGCGCTTTGGTCCTTGCGGTGATCCACGGCACACTGATCCATCGAGCCACCAGGGGCGACGCCGCCCACAGCAGCAGGAAGGGCAGCGCGACGGGCCCGGCTTCGGGTCGCCCCCACGCGACAGCCGCCGCCGCGGCAACGGCGAGCGCGACCCCGCCGCCCATTCGTCGGTAGAAACCGGGGAGGTCGAGGCGGAGACCAGCCTTCGCCTGCGCCGCCGTCACCCACTCCAGCAATCTGCGATGCGTCACGTACACACGGACGAGCGTCCGCACGATCGCATCGCTCATCAGCCACGCCTGGTACGCCAGCATCGTGATCGTGAGCGCCGTCTGAGACGCAGCCAACCCGAGGTCTCTGCCCACCGCGCGGGCGTGGCTGCGCTTCGAAATGCCGTGCCGCCGTGGGATCAACCCGGTGAAAACCGGCAAGAGCACGGGGAGCGCGATTGTCGTGAGAACGAACCCGGTCCATACCAGGGGCGACGTGGCCGGCAGCGTCCATCCGGCGACCAATGTCAGAAAGGCGGCCGGCGCCGACAGCGTGCGGCGCAGGTTGTCCAGCATCTTCCAGCGCCAGATAGCCGGGAGCGAGTGCGTGACGATCCACGGAAGCAGTTGCCAGTCGCCGCGCGCCCATCGGTGCTGGCGGGCCGCGGCGACCCCGTAATGGGACGGCGCGTTCTCGAACAGCTCGACATCGGTGACCAGTCCGGCACGCGCGAACAGGCCCTCGAAGAGATCATGGCTCAACAACGCGTTCTCCGGAACCCGCCCCGCCAGGGCCGCCTCGAACGCGTCCACGTCGTAGATCCCCTTGCCCGTGTATGACCCCTCTCCAAAGACGTCCTGGTAGACATCGGATACCGCCGCGGCGTACGGGTCGATCCCGGACGGACCCGACGACAGGCGCTGGAAGAACGAGCCCTCGCGGGCGGGCAAGGGCGGCGTCACCCGGGGTTGAAGGACGCCATAGCCTTCGACGACGCGACCCGTGCTGCGATCGAAACTCGGCCGATTGAGGGGATGCGCCATTGTGCCGACCAGCCGATTCACGGCTCCTCTCGGCAGCCGCGTGTCGGAGTCGAGCGTGATGACGTAGCGGACGCCGGCCGGCGCCACGGGCGCTGCGCCACCCGCCGGCAGGAAGGTGGTGTCCGTCGCCCCTCGAAGCAGGCGATTCAGCTCGTGGAGCTTCCCACGCTTGCGTTCCCAACCCATCCAGGTCCGCTCGCTCTCATTCCAAAGCCGTCGGCGATGGAAGAAAAGAAATCGCTCACCACCATCCGGAGCGGGGCCATGGCGCCGGTTCAGACGCTCGATCCCCTCGCGCGCGGCCGCCAGAGTCTCCTCGTCACCCGGCGCGCTCTCTGTGGTCGCTTCCGTCCAATCGGAGAGGACTGCGAAGCGAAGATCGCCATCCGGATTCGCCAGATAATGCACCTCGAGCCGCTCGATCAGCTCGTCGACCTCGACGCGATCCGTCAAGAGGGCCGGCACAACAACCATGGTCCGCAGATGCGCCGGCACGCCATCGCGCAGCTCGAGTCGAGGCAACACCCTCGGCGGGAGCAGCGCCGTGACGGAACGATTGAGGAGAGCGATTGCTAAATCCGAGGCGGGGACGAGGGCCAGCAGCCCGAGCAGGAGCAGGCTCGCCGGTCCGATCCCCGACTCAGCGGCTGCGAGGACGGGCAGCGCGAGAATGAAGCCACTGAGGAGAGTGATGGATCCCAGGTATCCGGGCGTCGCCGCCGCGACGTAGGCCCGAAGCAGCCCGCGCGCTGCGGGAGCTCGGAAGCCGAGCGCCAGCTCGAAGGACCTGCGCCCGTTCCCGACGAGATAGTAGCCGGGGTCATCCTGCCGGGCGTCGTGCGGGCCGGCGCGCTTCGCGTGGGCGATCGCCTCCCGGGCGACTTCGAGCTCGGAGCGGCTTGAGCCCCGCGCGAGCTCTTCGATGGCGTGCCGGTAGCGGTCGCGAGTCGCGAAGTCCATCGCGACATAGGTGGTATCCGCTTGAAGCA
>JBGPYK010000551.1:0-2453 GCA_041493245.1 Methylomirabilia bacterium
GACCCGATCATCCCCTCGTACATCAGCCAGGTGGCGCCGAGCGAGTCGAGCGTCATCAAGCGCGTCGCCTACGAGCCCCTGTTCCTAGCCCATCTGCGCGACGCCCTCGGCATCCGCGGCGTGAAGCGGGTCTCCCTGCACGAGCCGCTGACCGGCTTGCTCCGCGTCATCGTCGTCACCGTGGAAAAGGGCACGCCGCGCACCGAGGTCTGGCGCGCGCTCCACGGCGCCGCCTTCTTCAAGGGCGACTGCGGCAAGATCACCGTCGCCGTCAACGACGACATCGACCCCGACAACGCCGACGCGCTTCTCTGGGCGCTCGCGTATCGCGCGAACCCGGTGGAGGACGTCCTGACCCTGCCGCACCGCGGCCAGGGCCACGGGCCCAAGCGCGAACACGACGAGGACGAAGACTCGACCCTGCTCGTCGACGCCACCATGAAGGGCGACCTGCCACCGCTCGCGCTGCCGAAGCAGGAATACATGGAACGCGCGAAGGCGATCTGGGAGGAGCTCGGCCTGCCGAAGCTGCGCCCGCAGTCCCCGTGGTACGGCTACTCGCTCGGCGACTGGCTGCCGGCGTGGGACGAGGCGGCGAAGCGCGCCGTCGAGGGCCGTTACCTCGAAAACGGCCGCATCAGCGACGCGCGCCGCCGCCGGGGCATCAAGCCGGAGACGAAGTTCCGGCCCGAATGACTCCGCCTGCCCCCGATCTGCGTCACTGGAGTATCGAACTCGCGCGATGGTCAGGGGCTTGCCCGAGCCGATCCGGCTCAGGCTGAAGCACTCAACGCGGCAATGTACGCGTCGCGCTATACGTGGAGGGGCAGCGCTGAATGAGCACTCAAGACGAGACGCCTCAGCCAACCGTGTCGCGGATCAGCAACTATACCAACGATGATTTCGCATCCGCGTTAGCGGAGCTTACAGAGGTAAAGCGCAAGGTGATCGATACGCAGTTATGGTTCAAGCGACACGCACGCCCAAAGATGATGTGCTTTCGAGTGGTCGGTGTCCTGGTGATCGGACTCAGCGTCAGCGTCCCGTTCATTGCGGCACAGGATGCCTCCTGGAAGGATACTGCGGTTTCTGCCGTAGCACTGGCCATTGCGCTTCTGACTGGGCTCAACTCATTCTTTCGGTGGGAACGCGCTTGGCAAGGTTATCGACAGACGCAATTCGCGCTAGATCATCTTCTGGCGTTGTGGGATCTCAGAGTCATAGAGGCCAAGCACCAAGAGGACCCCCGAATTGCGACGGCGATGGCGATCCGGGCTACTGAACAACTGCTGTCCGATAGCCGAGCAGCGACAAGCGCCGAGACAGCGGAGTATTTCAAACTGATCGACATGCCTCACGATGGAAAGGGGAAGTGATCTCTGGGGAGGCGGTTTGCGCAAACAGATCAGCTCGTTGTTGGCTAACTCCGCGTTCGAGCCGCCCGCCGACTCGCGTGCGCTCGCCGCGCCAGGGCCTTCAGCCTGAGGTCAAGTTCCGACCAGACGCCGGCTCGTCTCGAGAGCCAGAAGGTCACCCCACCCCGGCTCGCTGCGCTCGCCGACCCTCCCCGTCGAAGGGGAGGGTGGGCGGCTGACTCGCAGGACAGTTGCTCAGTCCGATCAGTTGGCCCGGCCGATTGCCTTGTGCAGATCCGCGAGCGGGACGATCCGCCCGTGGAGCGGCAGGATCTGGTCGACGGCCAGCCCGAGCCGCGTGAGGTTCTCGACCAGGTTGACGCTGCTGAGGTTGACCGCCGCGGGTGGCGGCGCGTTCGGCGCCGCCGGCGTGTAGGTATCGGCCTGGCTCAGGAGCTTCTCCCTGGGCAAGTACACCATGAGCAGGCTGTCGCCGTGCGGGCTGCCCGAGATGTGATGGATCTCCACCGTCCGGGCCCCGTCGGTCAGGACGCGCTTGTCGCGCACGCCTTCCACCGTACCCTTCCGGCCCGACTTGGCCAGCCGGTCGGGCGCGATCGTGGCAGGAGCGGCCAGCGCCCTCTCGAAGAAGGCCCGGCTGCTCTCGTGGGTGATCACGGTGATCCCTTCGGCGGCGAAGGCGCGGAGGCCGCCCGCGTGGTCGAAGTGGTGGTGGCTGGCGATGACGTAACGGATGGGCTTCGCGGGGACGAGCTTGCGGACCTCGGCGATCACAGCCGTCGCGCGGTCGTCGTTGAGCGGGCCCTCCACGACGATCAGGTGGTCCTTCATCTCGATGAGCGCACTGTTGTGGCTACCGCCGGTCAGGAACCACACCCCCTCGGTCACCATTTGGCTAGTCACCCGCCCGTAGGGGGCGGTGGCCTGGCGGACGGCGTCGGGAACCTGGATGTCCACGGGGGCGTTGGGCCGGACCTCGGCCACGGTCAGGTCGAGCGCGGGAAAGCCGCCGGCCGACTGGCGGATCTTCATCGGGAACTTCACCCCGCCGAAGTCGCGATAGTCGGCGTAGGTGGC
>JBGPYK010000377.1:0-3583 GCA_041493245.1 Methylomirabilia bacterium
ACGCCCAGCGCGGTGCCATAACCAGCAGTCGCGAGCGCGCCCGCGTTGCAGTGCGTGAGGATCCGGGCGCCCGGCCCCACCAGCGTCGCCCCGTGATCGCCCAGGGCGCGGTTGGCCGCGACGTCCTCCTCGAGGATCGCCTGCGCCCCGGCGAGCAGACGGGCGCGCACGGCGTCGACCGACTGGCCGCGCGCTTCGAGCGCCGTCCGACGCATCCGCTCGAGGGCCCAAAAGAGGTTGACGGCGGTGGGCCGCGTGGCGGCCAGCCCTTTCCGCGCAGTGTCGAGATCGGTCAGCAGGTCGTCGCAACCTTCCGCGTGGCTCTCGCGAGCCGCCAGCACCATGCCGAAGGCGGCGGTGACGCCGATGGCGGGAGCGCCACGCACGACCAAGGTCCGGATGGCGTCGGCGACGTCCTCCCAGCGCCGGTACTCCCGCGTCACCTCCTCGCAGGGGAGCCGTGTCTGGTCGAGGAGCAGGAGGCGATCACCGGACCAGCGGACGGGCGCGATCACCTGACTCAGGTCCTCGCCGGCGGCGTGCGGATGACGGCGCACAGCAGGCCGGCCCCCACGAGGAGCACTCCGATCGGCGTGGCTCTCATCGTTCACTCCCCGAGACGGGATCGGATCTCCGCGCCCGTCACTCCCTCGACCCGCACGACCTTGTCGCGTCCCCGCGCGCCCCGGACCACGCTGACCGCTGAGGGGGCGACGCCGAGCGCGCGGGCGAGCAGGCGCGCCACTGCGTGATTGGCCCGGCCCTCCAGGGGCGGCGCTGTGACGGCCACGCGGAGCACATCCTGGTACCAGCCCAGGATGGCGTCCCGAGACGCGCGCGGCTGCACGCGCACGCCGAGCGTCGCCGCCTCAGCCCGGGCGCTCGGCATCCGTGCCCGCGCCGCCGAGGTCCGCCGTGAACGCGCGCTGGTACCGTTCCATTGTCGCGCGCAGGTCCTCGACGAGCTGGCGGTGCGCGCGCTTGAGCGCCTGGATCTCGGTGCGGAGCTTCGCCTCCTCGCCCCGCGCCTCCTCCATGAGCTTCTCGCCGTTGAACGAGGCCTCGCGCACGATGAGCTGGGCCTCGCGCTTGGCGTTGTCCTTCATCTCGTCGGCCAGCCGCTGGGCCGTGACCAGCGTATCCTTGAGCGCCTTCTCGGTCTCCGCCACGCCGCGCGAACGCTCTTCGTAGCCGCTGAGCTGCTCCTTGAGCGAGGCGTTCTCGCGAAGCACGGTCTCGTAGTCGGCGGCGACGTTCTCCAGGAAGGTGTCGACCTCCTGGGGATCGAAGCCACGGAACGTCTTCACGGTGAATTGCTGCTGCCGGATGTCGAGAGGGCTGAGACGCATCGGGATCTCCGACCGCTTACCCGATCTCGGTCGCGAGCCGGTAGAGCACGGGGATGAGGAACTCCTTGAGGAAGTAGATCCCCAGCAGCACGAGCATCGGCGAGAGGTCGAGCCCCATCTGGAAGGTGGGCAGCCGATCGCGGACGGGACGCAGGACCGGCTCCGTCACCCGGTACAGAAACCGCACGATCGGGTTGTAGGGGTCGGGGTTGACCCACGACAGGATCGCGCGGGCGATGATGATCCACATGTAGGCGACGAGGACCAGGTTGACGAGGTTGGCGACGGCGCCCAAGAAGTAGCCGGCGACGAACATCAGGCGGGCCCCCGGCCCAACTCCCGCGAGCGCAGCGTGGCGCGCTCGACGGCCTTGATGAAGGTCGCGCGGATCCCGCCCTCCTCGAGAGCGGCGATGCCGGCGATGGAGGTGCCGCCGGGGGAGCTGACCATGTCCTTCAGCGCCCCGGGATGCATCCCCGTCTCGATCATCAGACGGGCCGCCCCGAGCACGGTCTGAGTGGCGAGGGTCATGGCCGTGATGCGATCGAGTCCCATCTTGACGCCGCCGTCGGCGAGCGACTCGATCACCACCGCCACATAGGCCGGTCCGGAGCCGGAGAGCCCCGTGACCGCATCCATCAGCTCCTCGTCGAGCACGACGACGCGCCCGACCGCGCTGAAGATCTCCCCTGCAGTGTCCAGGTCGCCCGGCTCCAAGCCCTCGGCCTTGGCCACCGCCGTCACGCCCTCGAGGACGAGCGCGGGGGTGTTCGGCATGACGCGGATGAGCCGCGCCTCCTTTCCGAGGGCGGCGCGGATCGTCGTCGTCGACACGCCGGCGGCGATCGAGATGAGGAGCTTCTTCTTCGTCACGGCGGAGGCGATCTGGCGCAGCGCCGGCGCCATGATCTGGGGCTTCACGGCGAGAATCACGATGTCGACTTGGCGCACCAGCTCGGCATTGTCGGCAAGCAGCTGGATGCCGTACTGCTGGTCGAGCGCCTTCAACCGCTCGAGACGCACGTCGCTGGCGTAGATCGCCTCCGGCCGGACCAGGTTCGCCGCCACCAGCCCCTTGATGAGGGCCTCGCCCATGTTGCCGGCGCCGATGAAGCCGACCTTCTTACCCTTGATGCTCACGCGCCGATTCTCCTACCGGCCGGCGCCCCGGCCGGCGACCCGGCCGGTGGCGTGCCGGCGGGCGACGTGACGGCCGCGGCTGGCACCGCGCGCGGACCGAAGATCGCCGTGCCCACCCGCACCATCGTCGCGCCCTCCTCGATCGCCACCTCGAAGTCGGCGCTCATTCCCATCGACAGCTCCTTCAACCCGTGCCGCTCGGCGACCCGGCGCAGCGCCTGGAACCAGCGCCGCGAGTCCTCCGCGCGCGCGACGATCGGCGGGATCGCCATGAGGCCGCGCACGCGCACGTGGCTCATGCCGCCGATCACTTCCAGGGCGGGCCCGACCGCATCGGGCGCGAACCCGCCCTTCGACGGCTCGTCGGCGACGTTGACCTCCAAGAGCGTCTCCACCACGCGTCCCCGATCGCCCGCGCGGCGCTCGATCTCCCGCGCCAGCTCGAGGCGGTCCAGGGAATGGATGAGGTCGAACAACTCGAGCGCGTCCCTCACCTTGTTGGTCTGCAGGTGCCCGATCAGATGCCACGGCACCGGCCGGCCCAGGATCTTGATCTTCTCTTTCGCCTCCTGGACACGGTTCTCGCCCAGCGCCGGAAGGCCGGCCTCGACGCCCAGGCGCACGCGCTCGGCCGGCACCGTTTTCGACACGCCGATCAGCAGCACGTCTTCGGCCTGCCGCCCCGCGCGCTCCACCGCGCGTTCGATGCGCTCACGGACGGCCGCGAGGTTGCGGCGAAAGGTCTCCAGATCACTCGTGACCACAGGGCGATTCTAGCACTCACCTCCGATCTGGGTGTCGAGTGGTCAAGCGCTCGGCAGCTCGAAGACCGCGCCGCCTCTTTGAATCGCCGCGCCGTCGGCTGAAGGTCGCGATCACTTTCCCTAAAAGGCGCAGCCGCCCGTGCGTGAAGACCCAGCGCGCAAGTCGATGCAGCACGATCGCGTGCAACGGTGCGTGAGATAGGCGGTCCGTCTCCGTGGGGGCCGGGCTTGATACGGGCCTCTACGTTGGCTACGCTCCGGATCACGACAGCAAGAAAGGACGAGAGCCATGACGATTGCGCGGAAGAACATTCAGCCGGAGGCGCTGGC
>JBGPYK010000278.1:0-4341 GCA_041493245.1 Methylomirabilia bacterium
ACCCGAGGTCGCCGATCTTCACGACCTTCGGCGACTGGGCGGGGGCCAGCGTCGCGACGGTCGCGAGGACGGCGAGCGAGAGGAGCACCGCGAGAACAGCTTTGGTCTTCATGAGTCCCTCCTTGTTACGGCATTCCTTGCCGGCGGTGACGATGCCTCGATGACGCCCGTCAGGATACGGGCGATCTGGGTGAGGGGCGCGCGTATCCGCTCGGGGGCGGGCGTCTGCGCCTTGGCGTAGCCCTCCGCCTCGTCGAAGGCCAGGCGGACGGCGGTCGCGGCTTTGGGATCGCGCTGGGACACGGCGAAGTCGACGAGGTTGTAGTAGCGCCAGATGGCCTCGAGGATCTTCGCGCCGGCGGCGACGCGGGCGGCGGCCGGTGCCTGCACGTCGGCGAGTTGGCGATCGGCCTCGAGCGCCAGATCCCGGGCGAGCGCGGCGAAGAACACCATGAGCCCGGTCTCGGCGCGGTCGGCCTTGCCCGCCGCGAGCGCGGCTCCGATCGCCTCGTCGAGTCCGGTGGGGAGCGTGGACGCCTGGGCGCGCAGGTTCTTGCGCAGGGCGCCCGTCTCGTAGAGCCTTCGCGCCACGTCGAACTTGCCGACCTGCATCGAGAACTTGATCTGCTTGAAGTTCGCCGACACGTCGTTGTCGCGCGCGACATACGCGCCCACGTGGTGCGCGGCGACGGGCGCGGTGAGGGTCAGCGCGAGCACCACGGCGAGCGCGGCCGAGCGTCTCATGCTCGCCTCGAGCACAGCCACCGGATAGCCAGCGCGCCCGTGAGCAGCCACATCGCCACGATCGCGGCGCCGCCGAAAGGGATCCACACGAGCCACTCCGCCACTGCCTTGCCGCCGTCCACGCCGCGGAAGGGGATGAGGCCGCTCCACAGGAGATAGCCGAGGGGATAGACGGCGCCGCCGAGGGTGATCAGCAGGACGATGGCCCGGCGGAGGGCCGGCCGCGGCACGAGCGTGGTCGCGACCATCGTGGTGACGATGATGATCGTCCCCATACCCTCGGCGTGCAGGTGGAAGAGCCGGAGCCCCGCGTCGAACTTCACCAGCGCCTCGTCGAGGATCTGCTCGTCAACGTCGCGCACGCCCACGAGGCCGTGAATTTGGGGCCGGGCGAGCATTGTCCCGCGCGCCCACCGCGCTAGCTCGAGCTTGAACTGAGCCATCGCGCCGCCGCCGACTTCGGCGCACGCGATGAGGGCTACGCCGACGAGCAGCACGGGGAGCGGCGGCAGCCGCCATGTGTCCTCCGTCATCCCGACGGGCTCGAGCGCGTCGTACGCGCCAGGACGGCGACGAGACCGAGCAGCGCGAGGATGGCGGCGCTCCCGAGCGGCGTGAGCACGTAGCGCTCGGCGAAGGTCACACCGGCGTCGCGGCCCGTCTCGAGCGCGGCGAGCGCATAGGCGACGAAGCCGAGGGGGAAGAGCGCGCCCACCGTGAGCAGCGTATAGAGGACACCACGGGCCGCGCCGCCGGGGACGACGCTGGCCACAATCGTGCCGGCAAGGAGAATGACCGGCGCGAGGCCCTCGGCGTGAGTATGGAAAAACGACAGGCCGGCCTCGGCGGCGAAGACGGCGCGGCTCCGCACCGCGTCATCGTATTCGGCGGAGCCCGTGAGGCCGTGGGCGGCGGCGTTGGCGGTCACGCGGGCACGAGCGTAGCGCTCGGTCGCCGGCCGGAACGGGGACATGAGAGCGCCGGCGGTTTCACCGAGCGCGATCATCAGGATCGCGACGAGGACGAGGACAATTGGGGGCCGCCTCACCGGATGGGCCTCAAGTGCGCGCGACATTATCATTTCCCGCCCGCCGTGTCACTTCGCGATGTGACGGCCTGGTCCCGTCATCGACCGGGCTGGCGTGCGAGGAAGCGGGCCCGTCAGCTCACGGGGCGGAGTCGGTCGCGGTGCTGCAGGAAGAGCGTATCGCGGTCGCGCTGGGGCACGGGATAGCCGGCATAGCCGATCGCGGTGATGGCTGCGGCGAGCGGGGAGGCCTCGTCGTCGAAGAAGCGCTGGATGGCGCGAAGGTCGTCCTGGATCTTGGCGCCCCGGGCCCGGGCCCCCGCCTGCTCGAGCAGGCGGAGGCAGAGGTGTTCGAGCGCCGTCCGCGAGGTGCCGCGCAGCAAGACGCGCCACATCTCCGGCCAATCCGGCGGGAGCCGGCGGAAGGTGTACACGTGGGAGTGGCGGGGCAGGCTCAGCCGATCCCGCCGGCGCCGGGGCGTCGGGTGCCCCACGAAGCGCAGGAGACGCATGAGCGCGAAGAACGCCTCGCCGGTGACCTCGCGAGAGCGAAACGCTCCGTGGAAGTCGAACGGCGGGAAGGCCTCGGGCGACGTGGTGAGGCAGAAGTGAGTTTCCGCGCCGTCGGCGTGGATCCCGACGAACGGGTACAGAAAGGGGAAGGCTCCGGCGATATTCTCTTGGGGGCGCAGCGCCTGGATGAGCCGGATCTCGGTGAGCGAAGCCTCCAGCTCGGATTCACAGACCTGCCAGTCGATGCGTTCCGCCGATCGCACCAGCGCCCGGCGCTTGCGATCCTTCTTGATTCGCCGCGTCGTCCGATACTGGGCCAGCCGCCGGTGCAGATCGCGGGCTTTCCCGACGTACAGCAGCGCGCCCCCGCCATCGTACAGCCGGTAGACGCCGGGAGCGGACGGAACGCCGGTGAGAAAGTCGGCGCCGAACTTCCGGTCGAAGGTCCGCACGCGCCCATTGTCCTCGCGGGGGCGCCGATTCCCGGCAGCATTTGTCGGAGGGTGGCCGCAGCGAACATTGGTTCTTGACGGGCACCCCCCTCTGCCGGTAGGACTGGGCGCGGCACCCCATCCCGCGGCTGGGCCGCGCATTGGAGGATCATCATGGCCGGCACATCCCGCGCGAGCCCCCCGATGTACTTTCCGCCGACGACCTTCACGCTTCCCGACGTCGTCACCTGTGCGGGCCTCGTCGTGGTCGCCTACGACCAGTACTCTCACCCGACGCAGCCGGAAGGACCGATCGTCACGTCCATCGCGCGCCAGCCGTCGTTGCCGCTGGGGTTGCGGAAGCCGACACCCTGAGCGCGCCACGACGGAGGGCGCGGACCCGAAAGGTCGAGAAGAAATCAGTGCCAACGGCAACCGTTGGGGGCGTCGGGGCATAAGCGTTAACCCAATTTCCGCCGGAGGTAGGGCGGGGGCTGGTCCCCCGCCGGCGCGTCCGCGAGCTGGAACACGATCGACCCAGAAAACCGGTAGTCGCACCACTGCACGACGAGCCCCGACCAGACGGGGTTGCCTACAGGCCGACCGGCGGGGGACCAGCCCCCGCCCTACATTGCCTTTCGATACGTGAAAATTAGCCGAGAACGCGCCGGGCGCGCTCGACGACGATGCCGGCATCCGCTCCTGGATCGATGATCTGGTCGCACTACGGGTCGGCCGATTGCGCCGGCTGACGTATGCCGAAGTCGACGAACGTGGGGCGCGGCTCCTCGAGTGGTCGTAGCCGCGGCAATTCAATTCCTCCGGGTGCGTTCACTCGTGTCGGAGATCGCGACCACCGGCCTAGTTCCGTTTTGCGGCCGCCTTCACGGCAACCTTGCGACCGTTCGTGGCCAACGTCTTCTTGGCGGCAGACACGGCGGACCGCCCGGACCGCGGGTGCAGCCGGACCTCCAACTGCGCGCCGGTTGCGGCGGCGATCTTGGCGAGCGTGCCCACGGTGTAGCCGCGGTATGTACTCCGCTCCATCCGGGCCACACCGGCTTGATGTGTCCCGATGCGACGGCCCAGCTCGGCCTGAGTCATCCCGGTGACCGTGCGTAGGCGCACGATCTGATTGGCGAGTTGGAGCTTTGCCAACTCGCGCTGGTACAGCGCATCGAGCTCGGGGTCCCGCTCTCGCTCTTCCCGCAAGTCGTCCATCAGCGTCTTCTTCTTGGACATGTTCCCCCCTCACTTCACGGTTTCGGCAGGCGCTTCCGGGCCAGCTCGAGATCGTCGGCCGGCGTCTGTTGCGTCCGCTTCACGAAGGCGTGCATCAGCACGATCCGGCGCCCGGGCTTGAAGCAGTAGATCACCCTGAATGGCCCCTCCGGATGGGCCACCCGTATCTCGTGCAGCCCGCCGCCGAGGGCTCGCGACTTCGGGAACGCAAGCTGGTTGCCTTCTTGGACGAGCATGGTCAACGCCGCCGACACCTTTGCCTTGGCACTTTTCGACAGGTTATCGAGGAACTCCTTGACGGGTCGACCACCGGCGGCCGTCCGCACGTCGTCGACCTGCCAGGAGAGGTCCACGCGGACATCATAACACGCGCGTTATGTGCCT
>JBGPYK010000105.1:0-7190 GCA_041493245.1 Methylomirabilia bacterium
AGCTGCTCGGAGGGGACCATGACGATGATCTGGCCGAGCCATCCAGACGCGTAGAACGAATCGGCCGGCATGCCCCAGCCTCTGCGTCGGGCAGCGCCCGGAACCAAGTCGAAATTCGTCCAGAAGCCGGCGCCATAGCCGAGCCGGGCGCCGGGCGTCGGTGCGGACGAGTACTGGACCCAGCCTTCCGGGAGGATCCGCCTACCGCCCACCACGCCATCGTTCAGGTACAGCATCCCGAAGCGAGCCCAATCGCGCGCGCTGGCGAGCATCGCCCTCGACCCGACCGGTGTTCCGGTGGCGTCGAGCGGGAGCGTCACGTTCCGCATGCCGAGGGGGCCGAAGAGCTCACGATGCGCGAAACGGAGCACGTCCCTGGCGCCGCCTCCGACGGCGTCGCGGATGATTCGCGACAGGATCATGGTGTTGCCGCTGTTGTACATCCACGTGGCGCCCGGCGCTGTCGCAAGAGGCGCGCCTTCGGCGAACGCGGCCATGTCGCGCTCGACGAACGACATGCGGGTGTCGGAGAGGAACGGGTCGCCGGTCAGGGTTTCCTCCCAGGCGAGACCGCTCGTCATACGGAGCAAGTGCTCGATGGTGATCGCGCCTCGAGGATCGTCGGCGTCACGCCAGCCCGGGACGGGAGCGGGTTGAGCGACCGACAAACGACCGTCGCGAACGAGGATCCCGATCAGTGCGCTGATGACGGACTTCGTATCCGAATACCCGGGGACCGGCGTCTCGACGCCGTAGCTTCGCGCGTATCGCTCCGCGATGACGCGTCCGGCGTGCACCACGACGACCGCCTTCGTCCGACGAGACGGGGTGTCGGACGGCTCGGCGAAGGCTCGATCCAGCGCCGTCCTCAGGCGCTCGTCGCTCGGTTCGACCACCTCGGGGCCGGCGATCTCGGCCAGGAGTGATCGCACCGGTTGGAGATCGCCGGCGACGCCGGTCTCTGCTGGCTCGGCCCCGTGAACCACCAGACAGCCCATTCCATCCCGATGGATCGCGCGGCTCTCGGCCAGGCCCGCGACGGTCGTCCGCACCTGTCGGGCCGCGACGTCGATGTGGCGACGGAATATCCAGTCGAACACCGAGGACGGGAGCAGCGGCTTGATCGTCTCCGTGTACACCTCGGCCGGGTCGAGCTTCGACACGAAGACTCCGGTACAGAGCGTATAGCTGATGAACCCCGTGCCGATGCGCGCATTGCGCCACGTCGTCGAGCACGCCGCGCCGCTCACAAGAATCGCCGCAACAGCAAGGAGCGTGACGAGCCTGCCCGGCAGCGGCGATCGGTCCATCGTCACCCCTCCACGGCGAGCGTGAACCCCTACACGCGGGATCTTCCCCGCCGGTGGCGCCTTGGCGAGCGGCGCGGCCAGGGCCAGAAGCGCCGCGACGATTGCCCGCCGGGCACCCGTCAACCTCACCGCGATCTACCGCTAGTCGGCCATCTACCGCATCCAAAGCGAATCTCTTCGATCGTCATCGTCGCGGTACACGTCGTGCGTCTGCGAACGCGGGCGGTCAGCAACGCCTTGTTAGACGGCCACGCGCTACTGATTTTGAAATTCGTCACTCACCCGTGGGCGGCGTGAAGTCGCCGCGCTCGATCGAGCGCCAATAATCTTGCCAGCGACCGCGAACCTCGTCTTCGGTTGCACCGGAGTCGTAGGCGGGCGAGACGAGGGGCAGTGCTCGCTCGACTTGGATCATGACGATGTGCTTGATGGGACTGGATACACCGCGCTTCCGAAAGAACGCGAGGATTTCGTCGAAGAGCACGCCGGCGCCGAGGACACGGGCGATGCCCTTGAACCGGTACCCCTTGCGGAGAACGGGATCAACGACGTTGATCTCGACCGCGGGATTGTGCCGAAGGTTGGAGATGGAGCCGGGAGAGCGGATATCGGCGAAGACGAGATGATCGTCATCCCACACGGCGGTCGTGCCCTTGGGGGAAAGGTTCGGCGTTCCGTCTGGACAGACGGTCGCGACGAACCCAAGTCTCTGGCGCTCGACCAAGCGCTTCATCTCAGAGTTGAGTACGCTCATGCGCGATGCTCCTGGTTCTATTGGGCGCCGTTTAACGCTGCGTATCATCGGTGCGGCGCAGCCGCGTCCGCTGTATGCGCTTGTTCACCCGGTCGCTCACCGCGAAACGGGCGTGAGGCTGAACACGCGCGCGTGCCGGGATGCGGCTTGAATGTCTCCACGTCGCAGGGCTTCACGAACGGCGTCGAGCTTGTGCGCATCCTCGAGAGAGAGATATGGTGACCAACCATCGTCCGCTTCGATCAACTCGACCTCCACCTCGGCTGCGTACGGGCCCTCACGTACCAACTTGGTATGGCGTCTCTTGTTCATTGCCTCCTCCGAAGAAAGTCGTCGGTCCAGCGAGCCGGATCAGCCCGATAGGCAGTGACCAGCACTGCCGGCGACGTCTGCCCTCTCAGGATGCCCCAGACCACGTGGATGGGGCTACCCTTACGATCCCGTTGTAGCACAAGAGTGCAGGGCCCCTTCGAGTACTCAGGGTAGTCCTCAACCACGATCGCGGCCCGTACACCGTCAATCACCTCACCGCCGAAAATGCCGTCCTCAGCCATCTCGTCGTATCCGTGCGCGGAGATCTGAACTTTCCCGCTTTGGACGAGGTCGGCGATCCGACGAAGGGTATCGCTCATGTCGTGGTGCACCGCCTGAAGGGTCACCATCCCGGCGGACTCCTTATTGGTGCGGCCCCGAGCATAGATGATCCGCCCGCCGGCGACAAGGTGTGTCCCCGTTCGGGACGAATCTGTATGCGAAGCGATACGCCCGCCCGCAACGATGCGGCCGCGGGCTACTCCCCCCGCAGCGTCGGGTCCAGCGCGTCGCGCAGCCAGTCGCCGAGGCGGCTCACCACGAGGGACGTGAGCATGAGCGTCACGCCGGGGAAGGTCGAGATCCACCAGGCCGAGTCCAGGTACTCGCGGCCCTCGTGGATCATGCCGCCCCACGACGGTGTGGGCGGCTGGATGCCGAGACCGAGGAAGGACAGCGTGGCCTCGAGGACGATGGCGCGGGCCAGCTCCAGCGTGGCGACGACGACCAGAGACGAGAGCACGTTGGGGAGGATGTGGCGGAGGACGATGCGCATGGCGGAGCCGCCGAGACCGTGGATCGCGTCCACGAACTCGCGGGAGCGGAGGACGAGCACCTGCGAGCGCAGCACGCGCGCGTAGGAGACCCACCCCGACAGCCCGACGACCACCACGAGTGTGGGGAAACTCGGGCCCAGCACGGCGATGATCCCGATGGCGAGGAGGATGAACGGGAAGGCGAGCTGGGCGTCGGCCACGGTCATGATCACGGTGTCGGCCCACCCACCCCGATAGCCGGCCACGATGCCGAGCGTGGCGCCGATCAGCCCGCCCACCACGACGGCGGCGAAGCCGATGAACAGTGACACGCGGGAGCCGTAGATCACCCGCGATAGCACGTCGCGACCGAGATGATCGGTACCGAGCGGGTGGGCGAAGCCGTCCGCGCCCTCCAGCGTCGGGGGCTTGAGCCGCACGCGCAGCGACTGGCGGACGGGATCGTGGGGCGCCAGCAGCGGCGCCGCCGCGGCCATCGCGAACAGCGCGATCACGAACGCGACGCCGGCGACCGCGCCCCACGGCACGCGGCGCCGCGGGGCCGCGAGGTCAGCGGGTACGGAGACGGGGATCGAGGACGCCATACAGGAGATCGATGCAGAAGTTGATGACGACGAAGGCGGCGGCGGAGAAGAAGACCACGCACTGCACCACCGGGTAGTCGCGGTTGTAGATCGATTGGATGGCCAGGCGGCCGATGCCCGGCCACGCGAAGACCGTCTCCGTGACCACGGCGCCGCCGAGCAGCGCGCCGAACTGGAGCCCGGTGATGGTGATGATGGGCAGGGCAGCGTTGCGCAGCGTGTGCTTGACGACCACCAGCGTCTCCGACACGCCCTTCGCCCGCGCCGTGCGCACGAAGTCGGCGCGCAGCACCTCCAGCACGGCCGATCGGGTGAGCCGCGCGATCGAGGCCATGGCGAAGGCGCCGAGGGTGAGCGCGGGGAGCACGAGGTGCCGCCACTCGCCGCGCCCCGACGTCGGGAAGAGCCCGGCCTGGAGCGACAGGAGCAGGATGAACAGGATCCCGAGGAAGAACGTCGGCGCCGACTGCCCGATGAGGGCCACGCCCATGGCCACGTGGTCCACGACGGTGTTGCGGCGGATGGCGGACACGAGCCCGACCGGCACCGCCACCAGCACGGCGAGGACGAACGCGGTCAGTCCCAGCTCGAGCGTGGCCGGCAGATAGCCGAGGACCACACGCATGGCGGGCTCGCGGAAGTGGATAGACCGGCCGAAGTCGCCGCGGGCGACGCTGCCGAGGAAGACAACGTACTGCACGGGCAACGACCGGTCGAGCCCCAGCTCGGCGCGCACGCGGAAGATTTCGCTCCTCGGCGCGTCGGGCGGCAGGAGGAGGGGCACGGGATCGCCCGAGAGCCGCATGACCACGAACACCACCGTCGAGACCAGCCACAGCGCCACGAGGGCGCGGGCGAGGCGGGCCCCGAGGAAGCCGGGGAGTCCGCGCACTCAGGCGCGACGGAGCCTGAGGTTGAAGCGGCGGATCTCGAACTGCTGGTTCGGGTTGGGCGTCCACTCCACGTACTTCTGGAGCCCGTAGTCCTCGTATGGTTGAATCACGGGGATCCACGGCAGGTGCTCCAGGAAGATCTTCGTCATCTCCCGGTACGTCTCGCCGCGGAACTTTTCGTCGACGGAGAAGCGCGCGGCCTCCCCCAGCTCGTCGAAGCGCGCGTGGCGCCAGTAATCTTGCGGCCCGCCCGGCGCCAGGAGACGCCAGAACATGCCGTCGGGATCGCCGAGCGTAGACGTCGGATCCGACCACCACAGGCCCTTGAAGGTCCGGTCGCGATTCTTCTGGGCGCGCACCGAGTACTCCAGCACCTCGACCTTGGCGTTGACGCCGATGTCGCGCCACATGGCCACGATCGCCTCCGACATCGGCTTGTCGTTGGCGGTGTAGCCGGAAGTCGTCTCGATCACCACCTCCTCGCCCTTGTAGCCGGACTTCTTCAACCGCTCGCGCGCCTCCTTGGGGTCGTACTTCAGCGGCGGCAGCGCGGCGTCGTAGTGGTTGTCGCCCTTAGCGATCTGGCTGGTCGGCACGATCCCCCGCCCGCGCCACAGCTCCTTGACGATGATGTCGCGGTCGATGCCGAGGGAGAGCGCCTGCTTGACGAGCGGGTTGTCGAACGGCTTGACCTTGCTGTTCACGGCGAGGACGTAGAGACCGGCGTACAGCGCGCTCGCCACCCGCGTCCCGGGGTTGGCGTTGACGCGATCAAGGTGGTCCGGCGTAAGCTGGGTGATGACGTCGACCTCGCCCTTGAGGAGCGCGGCGATGCGCGGCGCCATCTCGGGGATCGAGCGCACGATGACCCGATCGACGTCGATGCGACCGCCCCAGTAGTCGGGGTTCGCCTCCAGCACGATCTTGTCGTCCTTCGTCCACGACACGAAGCGCACGGGTCCCGTCCCGACGGGCTTGGCGTTGAACGTGTCGCCGCCCACCTGCTCCAGGTATTTCTTCGGCACGATCTGGCCGCCGTAGAAGGCCACGCGCGCGGGCAGGAGCGGGTCGGGCTTCTTGGTATGGAAAACCACGGTGCCGGCATCGGGCGCTTCCACGCGGTCGACGGTGGTGAAGACCGTGTTCACCCGTGTGCCCACCTTCGGGTCCCACGTGCGCTCGAAGCTGTACTTCACGTCGGCCGCGCTGAAGGGGTCGCCGTTGTGCCACTTCACGCCGGGCCGGACCTTGAACGTCCACGTCGTGGGCGCCGTCAGCTTCCATTCCGTGGCCAGCGCCGGGTGGAGCTTGCCGTCGGGGTAACGCGCCACGAGGTTGTCGAAGAGGTTGAACGAGACGCGGATGTCGTTGGACGACGTGCTGAAGTGCGGGTCGAACTTCGAGATGTCGCCGCCTTGGGCCACGACTAGCTCGCGCTTCTGCGTCGTCTGCGCTTGCGCCGGGCCGGCGACGGCCACCGCGGCGCCCGCCGCCATCCCTTTGAGAACCTCGCGCCTGCTGACCTGCGTCATGGGGGCACCTCCCTGAGAATACGGCACCGCTCGCGGGCCGGACGGCAGGGCCGGCCGGGTGGCAGCGTTATAGGAGGTTCCCCCAGCCCTGTCAACCGCACTCGGCGAGGAGCGTCTCGACCCTCGCCGCGATCGCGTCCCGCGCCACCTCGTAGCCGTCGCTGACCGCCGGCACGTCGTCCCATCGCTCCACACGGACGCCGGGGGCAATGGACGCCAGATCGCAGCCGAAGCTCACCACACGCCAGGCCGCCCGCGCCTCCTCAGCGGTGACGCGCCGAGGCTTCTGGCCACGGAGATCGGTCCCCTCCGCCAGCAACTCCTTCACGACGCGGGGCGCCATCTCGGGATCGGGCTCGGTCCCCGCGAAGTCCGCGCGCGCGGCGACCCCGCGCTCCCCCGCGAGCCGCTCGAACTGCGCCGCCGCCATCGCACTCTTCGCCGCCCCATGCAAACACACAAACAACACCGTCCGCTCGCTCATCTCATGCTCCTTCGGCGATAGCCCGTTTTCATCGGCCCGCGATGCGTGACTGGCAGTAGGCGAACAGCGCGTCGTAGGCTGGAAATTGGCGCGCCATGTTGTCCTGGTCGTCACGCGCGATCTCGCGGAAGCCCGAGGCGAGCGCGTAGAGCCCGGCCGACTCCGGCGTCAGGCCCCGGTCGTCGGTGTCCGCGCCGCGGACGATGAGAGCCAGTGTTTGCAACGCGGAATCCGTGAGCTTGTACTTTTCGAGAAAGGCGTCGAACGAGCAGTGGTCTCCATGATGCCCCAGCTCGACGCCGGGGACGTCGTAGGGGATCGCCCCCTCGCGCTCGGCGACCCGCATGACCTCGTGGTCGGGCACGAACAGGAACTGCGGGCTCTGATCGACGAACCGCGCGATCAGCCAGGGACAGGCGATGCGATCGACGCGGGCCTTCTCGCGAGTCACCCACTTCATGATCCGTCTCCTCCTTATCATCCCCTCGTCCAGAAGATCAGCACACCGCCGCCGGCGGCGATCAGGGCGGCTCGGGGACCTTGAA
>JBGPYK010000014.1:0-16225 GCA_041493245.1 Methylomirabilia bacterium
GGTTCGGAATAGCCCTGGCACCAGATCTCCTCGCACGAGAGGATCTTCGCCGGATAGCGCTGCTTCTGCTCCTCGGTGCCGTACGCGATGATCGTGAGCCCGGCCATGCCGACGCCGAGGATGTTGAGAATCGGCGGCGCCTTCGCGAGCGCCATCTCCTCGTGGAGGATCATCTCCTCCAAGAACGTGAGGCTGCGGCCGCCGTACTCCTTCGGCCAGGTGAGCCCGATGAAGCCGGCGTCGTAGAGCGTGCGCTGCCACGTGCGCATGAGCTCGTACGCCTCGGGCCGCGGCACGTCCGCGCTGGCCATGACGCGAGTGGACCAGTCGCGAGGGATGTTCGTCTTGAGCCAGCTCCGGACTTCTTCGCGGAACGTTTCCTGCGCGGGAGTCAGCGTGAAATCCACTTCCGACCTCCTGATGGAGATGGGGGGGCCCGAAAGGGCCCCCCAAACCCCCCGACGTTCGGCGCGCCCCGGCGAAGCCGTGGCGCTCCTCTACTCCTCTAAATCCTGCGACAGCGTCCTCGAGGGACGGGGACTGAACGGTGGTTCATTGTAGGAAAGCGCCTTACACGAAGTCAAGGCTATACTCCCCTTCGATGGCGACCATCTCACTCCCACGGTTGCGCGGACGCATCGAGACCCTCGCGCGCTTCGGTGCGCTGCCCGGCGGCGGCGTCACACGCTCAGCGTGGAGCCCGCAGCACGAGCAGGCGCGGGCGTGGCTCCTCGATGAGATGCGAGCGGCGGGACTCGACGGATGGGTCGACGCCGCGGGCAACGTCTTCGGCGGACTGGGCATGCGTGCCTTCGACGCAGCGCGGCCCGCGGTGATCACGGGCTCGCACATCGACACCGTCCCCGAGGGCGGGATCCTCGACGGCGCGCTCGGCGTGTTGGCGGGCCTCGAGGCCCTGCACGTCATCCGTGAGACGGAAACGTCGCACACCCACCCTCTCGCGGTGGCGGCATGGAGCGACGAGGAGGGCCGCTACGGCAGCCTCTTCGGCTCGCGCGCCTTTTGCGGCGCGCTCGACGTGGGGCGCCTGCCCGAGATGGCGGCCGCCGACGGCGAACGACTCGTCGACGCCATGGCTCGCGCCGGCTTCGACGCCCTCCGCGCACCCGACGCGCAGGCGCCGCCCGGCGCCGTCGCGGCGTACGTCGAGCTTCACATCGAGCAGGGCCCGCGGCTCGAGGAGGCCGGCATTCCCATCGGCGTGGTAGAAACGATCGTCGGCGTCCGCCGCACGCGCGTGATCTTCATCGGACAGGCGGACCACGCGGGGACGACGCCGATGGAGCGCCGCCGCGACGGCTTCCTCGCCGCCGCGGAGTTCGCGCTCAAGGCGCGTGATCTCGTCGTCAAGCGTGGTAGCGGTCGCAGCGTGACGAACTTTGGCGTGGTGAGCGTGCACCCCGGCGTCAGCAACATCGTGCCGGCGCGCGGCGAGCTGGTCCACGAGATGCGCGAGCCCGATCCCGCCGTGCTCGACCGGCTGGCCCGCGAGTGCGCCGCGCTGGCCAGGCGCGTGGCGCGCCGCCGCCAGGTGCAGGTCGAGCTCCGGCCGATCTCCGCGACGACGCCGGCGCCGTGCGCGGCGCGCCTCCAGGCCGCCATCGAGTCCGCCGCGGGCGGCCTCAGCCTGGCCACGCACCGCCTCTACTCCGCCGCCGGGCACGACGCCCAGAACCTCGCCGCGATCACCGACGCCGGGATGATCTTCATCCCGTCCAAGGGCGGCCGGAGCCACCGCGTCGACGAGATGAGCGACTGGGACGCCATCGAACGCGGCGCCAACGTCCTCCTGCACACCCTGATCGCGCTGGCGCGATAGCCCGCAAGCCGCTTTTCGCGCGGTCTCCTGTTCCGACACCCGCGTCTGCTATCATAAGATCCGTTTGCGATGAACATCTGCGTCGTGGGGACGGGGTACGTGGGGCTGGTGACCGGCGCGGTCTTCGCCGATCTCGGCAATGACGTAGTGTGCGTGGACAACGTCGCCGAGAAGATGCTGGCCTTGCAGGCCGGCCGCATCCCCATCTACGAGCCGGGGCTCGAGGAGATGGTGTCGCGCAACGTGGCCGACGGCCGGCTGGCCTTCACCACCGACGTGGCCTCGGCCGTCCGGCGCTCGGTCATCGTCTTCATCACCGTCGGCACGCCGTCCAAGAAGGACGGTGAGACCGACCTGGGCGCCGTCGAGGAGGTCGCCCGCGAGATCGGGCAGGCCATGGAGCGCTACACCGTCATCGTCAACAAGTCGACGGTGCCGGTGGGGACGGGCGAGTTCGTCCGGGACGTCATCGAGCGCAACCGCCGCCACCCCGTGCCCTTCGACGTCGTGTCCAACCCGGAGTTCCTGCGCGAGGGGTCGGCGATCGAGGACACCCTCCGCCCGGACCGCATCGTGATCGGCGCCCCCAATCAGCAAGTGGCGATGACGCTGCTCGAGCTGTACGCGCCGATCGAGCGCCCGATGATCATCACCGACGTGCCGTCGGCCGAGATGATCAAGTACGCCTCCAACGCGTTCCTGGCTACCAAGATCTCGTTCGCCAACGCCATCGCCAACGTCTGCGAGCTGGCGGGCGCCGACGTGACCCAGGTCGCCAAGGGTATGGGGCTCGACGCCAGGATCGGCAGCGCCTTCCTGCAGGCGGGGCTCGGCTACGGCGGGAGCTGCTTCCCCAAGGACACGGACTCCCTGATCCACACCGCCACCGACCTCGGCTACGACTTCGCCCTCCTCCGCGCCGTCGTGGACGTGAACCGCGAGCGGGCGCAGCACCTCGTGGCGAAGGTGGACAAGGCCCTGGCCCCGCTCGACGACAAGGTCATCGCCGTTCTCGGCCTGGCCTTCAAGCCAAACACCGACGACATGCGAGACGCCAAGAGCATCGAGGTGATCGATCGCCTGGTGGGGCTGGGGGTCAACGTGCGCGCCTACGATCCCGTCGCGATGCCGAACGCGCGTCACGTGCTGCCGGCGTCGGTGACGTACTGCGAGTCGTCCCACGCCGCCGCCGAGAGCGCCGACGCCGTGATCCTCCTCACGGAGTGGAACGAGTTCAAGCTGCTCAACCTCGAGCGCCTGCGCGCCGTGATGCGCCGGCCCTTCATCTTCGACGGACGGAACCTCTGGGAGCCCGAGCGCATGCGGCGCTTGGGCTTCGAGTACTACTCGATCGGCCGCCGGCCGGTCGTACCGTCGTAATCGGCCCTCATCCGCGCGGCGAGGTACGTCTGATGCGCGTCTTGGTCACCGGCGGCGCCGGCTTCATCGGCTCGCACCTGTGCGACTTCCTCGTGCGGGAGGGCTACGACGTCGTCTGCATGGACAACCTCATCACCGGCTCGCCCGAGAACATCGCGCACCTCCGGGGCCGGCCGGGCTTCACCTTCATCCATCACAACGTGACCGAGTACATCGACGTCCCCGGGCCGCTGGACTGGGTGCTCAACTTCGCGAGCCCCGCCTCCCCGCGGGACTACCTCGAGCTGCCGATCCAGACGCTCAAGGTCGGCGCCATGGGGACGCACCGGACGCTGGGCCTGGCCAAGGCCACGGGCGCGCGCTTCCTGCTCGCGTCGACGTCGGAGGTCTACGGCGATCCGCTCGTGCACCCGCAGCGGGAAGACTACTGGGGCAACGTGAACCCGGTCGGCCCGCGCGGGGTCTACGACGAGGCCAAGCGATTCGCAGAAGCGCTCACCATGGCCTATCACCGCTTTCACGGCATCGACACGCGCATCGTCCGGATCTTCAACACCTTCGGCCCCCGCATGCGCGTGAACGATGGGCGCGCGATCCCCGCCTTCGTGACCCAGGCGCTCGCCGGCAAACCGGTCACCGTTTTCGGCGATGGCATGCAGACGCGGTCGTTCCAGTACATCGACGACCTCGTGGAAGGGATCCGGCGGCTGATGCCGGCGCCCGTGAACGATCCCGTCAACATCGGCAACCCCCACGAGATGACGCTGCTGGAGCTGGCCAAGCGCATCATCCTGCTCACGGGCTCCGGCAGCGAGATCGTCTTCGCGCCCCTGCCGGAGGACGATCCCAAAGTCCGCCAGCCCGACATCACCCGCGCCCGGACGCTGCTGGGCTGGGAGCCGCGGATCGACGCCGACGAGGGACTCCGGCTGACCATCGACTGGTTCAGAAAGAAGCTCCAGACATGAGAGTCCTCGTGACCGGCGGCGCGGGCTTCATCGGCTCGCACGTCGTCGACCGGTTGCTCGCCGAGGGCCACCGCGTCGACATCGTCGACAACCTGAGCACGGGGCGCCCGGCGCTCGTCGCCGCGGCGGCCGCGCTGCACCTCTGTGACATCCGCAGCCCCCGGCTCGACACGGTGTTCGCCGACGCCCGGCCCGAGGCGGTCGTCCACGTCGCCGCCCAGGCCTCCGTCGCCCGCTCCGTGGCCGACCCGCTCGTCGATGCGAGCGTCAACGTCCTCGGGACCATCGCGCTGCTCGCCGCTTGCCAGCGCTGGGGCGTCGGCCGCGTCGTCTACACCTCGACGGGCGGGGCCGCCTACGGCGACACCGACATCGTCCCGACCCCCGAGGACCACCCGACGAACGCCACGTCACCCTACGGCGTCTCGAAGACTGCCGCCGAGCGCTATCTCGACTGCTGGAACGGGCTGACGGGGGTGCCGACCCTGACGCTGCGGCTGGCGAACGTCTACGGGCCGCGGCAGAATCCCCTTGGCGAGGCGGGCGTCATCGCCATCTTAGCGCACCGCCTACTCCGCGGCGAGAGCTGCGTGATCAACGGCGATGGGGAGCAGACGCGCGACTACGTCTACGTCGCGGACGTTGCCGAGGCGGCCGTGCGCGCGCTCGACCGGCCCGAGGCGCGGGGCGTGGCGAACGTCGGCACCGGCATCGAGACATCGGTCAACGAGCTGTACGCCCGGCTTGCTCGCGTGGCCGGCGCGAGTCACCCGCCCGCGCACGGCCCGGCCAAGCCGGGCGAGCAGCGCCGCAGCGTCCTCAATCCGAGCCGGGCCAAGATGCTGCTCGGCTGGACCCCAGCCACGTCACTCGAGCAGGGGCTCGCGCGGACCGTGCGCGCGTTCCGAGGGGAGGTGTGAGGATGATCGATGAAGAGCTGAAGGCGATCCTGGTGTGCCCGGCCTGCAAGGGCGATCTCGTCTTCGAGGAGACCCGCATCATCTGCCCGGCCTGCCGCAAGGTCTATCCCATCCGCGGCGGTATCCCCGTGATGCTGATCGACGAGGCGCAGCCCTGGACGCCGGGCGGCTGATCGCGACCGCGTGACCGCCCCATCGACGCAGGCGGTGATCCTCGCCGGGGGCCAGGGCACCCGGCTCCGCCCGCTGACCCTCGCCCGCGCCAAGCCCGTGGTGCCGCTCCTCAACCGGCCCCTCCTCGCCTACCAGCTCGCGCTGCTCCGCCGGCACGACGTCACCGACGTGATCCTGTCGTGCTCGTACCGGGTCGACGACGTGCGGGCGGCGCTCGGCGACGGGGCGGCGCTCGGCGTGCGGCTGCGCTACGTGGTGGAGGACGAGCCGCTCGGCACGGGGGGTGGCGTGCGGAACGCGGCGGACTTAGCGCGCGGGACCGTCTTCGTGTTGAACGGCGACATCCTGACGGACGCCGATCTCACCGCGATGCGCCGGTTCCACGAGGCGCACGCCTCGCGGACGACGATCTACCTGATGCCGGTCGAGGACCCGCGCGCGTACGGCCTCGTCGAGACGCACGCGGACGGGCGCCTGCACCGGTTCCGTGAGAAGCCGGGAGTGGACGAGCCGATCACGACCAACATGATCAACGCCGGCGTGTACCTCATCGACGCCGAGCTACTCGTGCGCATGCCCGCCGGCCGCCCGGTGTCGATCGAGCGCGAGTTCTTCCCCGCGCTGATCGAGGATGGCGTGCCGTGCTTCGGCTGGACGCTCGACGGGTACTGGCGCGACATCGGGAACCCCGCCGCATACCGCGCCGCGCAGATCGACCTGCTGCGTGAGCGCGTGCGGACGCCGTTGGCGCCACCGGGCGAGCCTCGCGCCGGGAGCTGGGTCGCCGCCGGGGCGAGCGTCGCTGCCGGTGCCCGGGTGGGCGCGCCCTCTCTGATCGGCAGCCGCGCGACGCTGGCGCCGGGCTGCCAGGTCGGCCCGCTGGCGGTGCTCGGCGAGGGCTGCGTGATCGCGGCCGGCGCGCTCGTGGAGGGCGCGGTGCTGTGGGAGCGGGTGGAGGTCGGCGCCGGCGCGGTACTGCGCGACTGCGTGGTCGGCGCCGACGCGCGCATCGGCGCCGGCGCCGTCGTTGGTCCCGACGCCGTCCTCGCGTCAGGCGCCATCATTCCGCCCGGGGCCACCGTCCCCGCCTGACCGCCGCGTCCGGAATCCGCGTGCTAGACTGAGTCGATGGCTCTGGCCCGCATCCGGAATTTCTCGATCGTCGCGCACATCGATCACGGCAAGTCGACCCTGGCGGATCGGCTCCTGTCGCTCACCGGCACCATGGACGCGAAGAAAGCCGTCGACCAGGTTCTCGACTCCATGGACCTGGAGCGCGAGCGGGGGATCACGATCAAGGCCCACACGGTGCGGCTGCTCTACCGGGCGCGCGACGGGCAAGAGTATACCCTGAACCTCATCGACACCCCGGGCCACGTCGACTTCTCCTACGAGGTGTCGCGAGCCCTGGCCGCCTGCGAGGGCGCGCTCCTCATCGTCGATGCCGCCCAGGGGATCGAGGCGCAGACGCTGGCCAACTTCTATCTGGCCTCCGACGCCGGTCTCGCCATCGTGCCCATCATCAACAAGACCGACCTCCCGGCCGCCGACGTGGAGGGCACCCGCGACCAGATCACGGAGGCGCTCGACCTCGACGGGTCGGGGGCGCTGGCCATCTCGGCCAAGCACGGCACCGGCGTCCCCGACGTCCTCGAGGCCATCGTGGCCCGGATCCCGCCGCCCACGGGGGACCTGGACGCGCCGCTCAAGGCGCTCGTCTTCGACTCCTTCTACGACTCCTATCAGGGCGTGGTCCTCCGCGTCCGACTCTTCGACGGGCACGTCCGCGCGGGCACGCGCATCCTCTTGATGTCGAACGGGCGGACCTACGACGTGCAGCAGATCGGGGTCTTCTCGCCGGACATGCGGCCGGTGGAGGAGCTGTCGGCGGGGCAGGTCGGCTTCATCACCGCGTCGATCAAGCGGGTGGCCGACGCCAAGGTCGGCGAGACCATCACGGAGGCGATGCGGCCCACCGCCGCGCCCTTCCCCGGCTACCGCGACGCCAAGCCGATGGTGTTCGCCGGACTCTACCCGATCGAGGACACGGACTACGAGGCCCTGCGCGACGCGCTGGAGAAGCTGCGCCTGAACGACCCCGCGTTCAGCTTCGAGCCCGAGACGTCGCTCGCCCTCGGCTACGGCTTCCGCTGCGGCTTTCTCGGCATGCTGCACATGGAGATCGTGCAGGAGCGGCTCGAGCGGGAGTTCGACCTCTCGCTGATCGTCACCGCGCCGAGCGTGCAGTACAGGGTGCTGACCACCGCCGGCGAAGTGCTCGACATCGACAACCCCTCGAAGCTTCCGACTCCGGACCGCATCGAGCAGATGGAGGAGCCCTACGTGCACTCCTCCGTCTACGTGCCGACAGAGTTCATGACCACCGTCTACAAGCTGGCCCAGGAGAAGCGCGGCGAGCACAAGTCGCTCGAGTACTTGGGCAAGCGGGTGCACATCCGCTTCGACTTCCCGCTGGCCGAGATCGTCGTCGACTTCTACGACAAGCTGAAGTCCATCTCGAGAGGCTACGCCTCCTTCGACTACGAGTTCGCCGACTTCCGGCCGTCAGAACTGGTCAAGCTCGACATCCTGCTCAACGGTGACCCCGTGGACGCGCTCAGCATCATCGTCCACCGCGACAAGGCCTACGACAAGGGCAAGGTGCTGGTGGAGAAGCTGCGCGGGGTGATCCCCCGCCAGCTCTATGAGGTGGCGATTCAGGCCGCCATCGGCAGCCGCGTGATCGCGCGCGAGACGGTGAAAGCCATGGGCAAGAACGTTACCGCCAAGTGTTACGGCGGGGACATCACACGGAAGCGCAAGCTGCTCGAGCGGCAGAAGGAAGGAAAGAAGCGCATGAAGCAGGTCGGGCGGGTCGAGGTCCCCCAGGAGGCGTTCCTGACGGTGCTGCGCAGCTGATGACTGAAGACCGGAAGATCGGGATCGAAGCCACGCGCGTACGCGTCACCGGCACCGCCAAGTCTGCCGATTCGGTCACGACTCCGCCGAGCGCTGACGCTGTGGTGCAGCCCGCGAGACGTGGCAAGTCGCTTGTCCGCGAGTACGGCGAGGCGATCGTCATCGCGATCCTGCTCGCCCTCGTCATCCGGACCCTGGTGGTCCAGGCCTTCACCATCCCCTCGGGCTCGATGATGGACACGCTCCTCGTGGGCGACTACATCCTGGTGAACAAGTTCCTCTACGGTCCGGAAATCCCGTACGCGGACTGGCGGCTGCCCGGCTTCCGCGAGCCCCACCGCGGCGACATCATCGTCTTCAAGTATCCCCAAGATGAGAAGCGCGACTTCATCAAGCGGATCGTCGGCACCCCCGGCGACGTGGTGCAGGTCCGCAGCAATCAGGTCTACGTCAACGGCCAGGTCATGGTCGAGCCCTTCGTGAAGCACACGAGCCCGCCCATGGCCCACGGCGGTCAGGCGTATTGCGGCTATGCGTACGCGTGCGAGCCGACCCCGGTTCCCGCCGACTCCTACTTCGTGATGGGGGACAACCGCGACAACTCGCAGGACAGCCGCTACTGGGGCTTCGTCAAGCGGGACAAGATCAAGGGCAAGGCGTTCCTGACCTATTGGTCGTGGGACAGCGACCGGCACTGGCTGCGCTGGTGGCGCCTCGGCAAGTACATCCCGTGATCCTCGGAGGGGGGCTTGGCCCCCCTGGGGTCCTGTCGAGCACGAAGCCCACGGGCGAGTCGGTGGGGGTGTATGTGCATGTGCCGTTCTGTGCGAAGCGGTGTGACTACTGCTCGTTCAATACGGCGGCGCTGGGGGAGCGCGCCGTGGTCACGCGGTACCTTCGGGCGCTGCGGCGGGAGATCGCGCTGCTCGCGACCGTGGCGTGGGCGCGTCACCTCCGCGTCGAGACCATCTTTTTCGGCGGGGGCACGCCGTCGCTGTTGGAGGCGGACGAGATGGCGGCGGTGCTCGATGCGCTTCGGGGGGCCTTCGCCGTCGAGGACGGCGTCGAGATCACCGTGGAGTGCAATCCGGAGAGCGTCACGCGGGCGAAGCTCGCAGGATATCGCGCGGCCGGGGTGGACCGGATCAGCCTTGGGGTGCAATCGCTGGACGACGCCATCCTGCCCGTCATCGGGCGGCTGCACACGGCGGCGGAGGCGCGGGCGGCGTTCGACGCTGCGCGGTGCGCCGGCTTCACCAACGTGAGCGTGGACGTGATGTACGGCCTGCCCGGTCTGTCGATCGAGGGCTGGAGCGCGACGGTCGACGGTGCCCTCGCATGGGAGCCCGAGCATGTGTCCGCGTACGGGCTGACCCTCGATCCGGGCAGCGTCTGGGGCTCGAGCGGCGTCGCGGGCCTGCCGCCCGAGGAGACGGTCATCGCGCAGTTCTGGGTCCTGGCCGAGCGTGGCGCCGCCCGCGGGTACGAACACTACGAGATCTCGAACTACGCGCGACCGGGCTTCCGCTCGCGCCACAACCAGATCTACTGGCGGCGCCGCGAGTACCTGGCCTGCGGTCCGGGAGCGGCGGGTTTCATCGGCGACGTGCGCTACGGCAACGTCAAGCCGGTCACCCGCTACGCGCAGATCCTCGAAGAGGACCGGCTCCCCATCGAGACGTTCGAGCACCTCGACCCCCGCCAAGCCCTCGCCGAGACCCTGATGCTCGGCCTCCGCACCCTCGACGGCGTACCCACCGCCGTCCTCCACGACCGCGCCGCCACCGACCCCGCCCTCGGCCGTCGCCTCGCCGGCTGGCGCGACGAGGGCCTGCTGATAGACCACGGCGACCGCTCGCGCTTGAGCGAGGCCGGCTTCCTCCTCTCCGACGCCCTCTTCATCGACCTGCTGTGATGCGCCTGCGCCTTGACTTGGCCGGGCCCGGTTGCTAGAAGCAAAGCGATGGACGCGCGTCAACGAGACGTCCTGATCGCCCTGATCCGGCAGTACATCGACTCCGCCGAGCCCGTCGGCTCGCGCCTCCTGGCCAAGCGCTACTTCAAGCAGCTGTCGCCGGCGACGATCCGCAACGCGATGGCCGACCTCGAGGAGATGGGCTACCTCGCCCAGCCGCACACCAGCGCGGGCCGGGTCCCGACCGACCAGGCGTACCGCTTCTACGTCGACTCCTTCCCCCCGGCCTCGCCCGCCCCGCCGCGGCCCGTCGAGCCGCTGCCGACGCGGAGGTCGAGCATCGACAGCTTCATGGAGAAGACCTCCAGCCACCTCTCCACCGTCACCCGCATGACGGGGCTTCTCCTCGCCCCGCCGCTCAAGCAGACGAAGCTGGCGCGGGTCGCGCTGATGCCCCTCGAGGAGGATCGGGCCCTCGCGGTCCTCGTCACCGATTCGGGCTGGATCACGGCGCGCGCGATCACCCTCGACCCGCCGCTCGGCGGCGAGGAGGTCCGCAAGCTGGGCCGCGAGTTGACGCGCCGGTTCGGGGGGCGGACGGTGGAGGAGATCGTCGAGATGGAGCAGCACCCCGACGATCCGCTCGACGAGTTGCACACCCGCGCCCGGGACATCACCGAGCAGATCCTGGCCCTCCTGAGCGGGCGCACACTCTACATCAGTGGAGCCATCAACATGCTCGACCATCCCGAGTTCGGGGACATCGAGACGACCCGCGAGCTGCTGCGGACGTTCGAAAAGAAGGAGCGCCTCGCGGACCTCATGACCTCGCTCGCCGAGGACGAGGGGGTGCGCGTGACCATCGGCGAGGAGAACCCCTATGCCGAGATGCGCGACTGCACGCTGATCACCTCGACGTACCTGTACCGCAACCAGGTGCTGGGGATCCTCGGAATCGTGGGCCCGCGGCGCCTGCCCTACCCGGACGTGATCAGCGTGGTCGAGGACACGGCCCGCAACGTCACCGACGCGCTCGCGCGGGTGCGCCAAGACCTCTACCTGCCCTCCTGACCCTCCGCCCCCGGCGGGTGCCCCGATCCGGCTTGCTATAATCAGCGATATGGATGACGCACGCGACCCACACCGCTCGACGCCGGTCGAGGACGCGAGCGGTGAAACGATCGACGGCGAGCGCGAGCTCGCGCCCGACCCCGAGGCGCGGGCGGCCGAGCTGGAGGATCTGAAAAGGCAGCTCAACGAGAAGCAGGACCGCCTGCTCCGGGCCCTCGCCGAGGTCGACAACGTCAAGCGCCGCACCCAGCGCGAGCGTGACGAGTACGTCCGCTACGCCAACGAGAGCCTCATCCGCGAACTCCTGCCCGCCATCGACAACTTCGACCGCGCGCTCGAGGCCGCCCGCTCGACGGGCGAGGCCACGAAGGTCGTCGAGGGCGTCACGCTGATTCAGCGCGAGTTGTTGAAGGTCCTGGAGCGGGCGGGCGTCACGCGCTACCCGGCGCTCGGCGAGCGTTTCGACCCGAACCGTCACGAGGCGACCGGCCGCATGGTCAGCGGCACCCACCCACCCAACACGGTCGTGGCGGAGATAGCGCCGGGCTACCTGCTCAACGGTCGCGTGCTGCGCCCCGCCCAAGTTGTCGTAGCCGCCGTCGACGACGAAGACGTCGGGTAGCCCGCAGGATGGCGCGCGATTACTACGAGGTGTTGGGGGTGGCGCGGGGCGCCGGCGAGGCGGAGCTCAAGAAGGCGTACCGCCAGCTCGCGATGCAATGCCATCCCGACCGCAATCCCGGCGACAAGCAGTCCGAGGAGCGCTTCAAGGCCGTCAACGAGGCGTACACAGTGCTCTCCGATCCCGACAAGCGCGCGCAGTACGACCGCTTCGGCACGGTCGGGCAGGCGGGTGGCGGCTTCGGGGAGGCCGGTTTCGGGACGCTCTTCGAGGACATCTTCGAGAACTTCTTCTCGGGCGGGGGCGGCGGCCGGGGCCGGCACTCCCGCGCAGCACGGGGCGAGGACCTTCAATACGAGCTGAAGATCACGCTCGAGGACGCGGCGAGCGGTGTCGAAACCAAGGTGCAGATTCCGCGCCTCGAGACCTGCGAGCCCTGCACGGGTACCGGGGCCGAGACCGGCAGCCGTCCGGTCGTGTGCGATCTGTGTCGCGGGCGGGGTCAGGTCGCCTCCCAACTGGGCCCACTGACCGTCGGACGAACGTGCCCGAAGTGCCGCGGCGAGGGCCAGCGGATCGAGACGCCGTGCAAGGTCTGTCGCGGCGAGGGCCGGCAGCGGGCCGAGCGCGTGCTCCAGGTCAAGATCCCGGCCGGCATCGAGGACGGAATGCAGATGCGGCTCAACGGCGAGGGCGCGGGTGGGCTCCTCGGCGGTCCAGCCGGCGACCTGTACGTCCTCGTCCGGATCCTCAACCATGAGCTGTTCACCCGCGAGGGCGCCGATCTCCACTGCGACCTGCCCCTGTCCTTTCCGCAGCTCGCTCTCGGTGCCGAGGTCGACGTGCCCGTGCTCAACGGAACGGCGAAGCTCAAGATTCCCCCCGGAAGCCAGCCCCACCACGTGCTGAAATTGCGCGGCAAGGGCATGCCGCACCTGCGCGGGCGCGGCCACGGTGACAGCTGCTACCGCTTGGTCCTCGAGGTCCCACATGCGCTCAACTCCCGCCAGCGCGAGGCGTTGGAGGCGTTCGAGGCCGCGTCGAAGGGACAGGGCAGTCCGCTGCGCGCATCGTTCCTCGAGCGGATGAAAAAGCTCCTCGAGTAGTCCCATCGCCGCGCCACCGAGCTACTGGGAGCTGGCCCTCGCCGTCGACGACGACACCTCCGAAGCGCTGACGAATTTCCTCTGGGAGCAGGGCGCGCTCGGGGTCGTCGAGGAGCAGATCGACGGGCGCGGGCCGACGCTGCGCGCGTTCTTCCCGGAGACCGTCCCCGCCGCCGCGCTCGATGCCCGCGTGCGCGTCTACCTGGCGTCGCTCGGCGCCCTCGGGCTCGCCACGGCGGAGGCTCCGACCATCGTCGCCCTGGCCAACCGTGACTGGGCCGAGGCGTGGCGCGAGCACTTTCGCCCCGTGCGCGTGGGCCGGCGGCTCGTCGTGGCACCGCCGTGGGACATCCCGGCGGCGCCGGATCGCGTCGTGGTCGTCATCGAGCCCGGCCGCGCGTTCGGCACCGGCCACCACGGGAGCACGGCCGGGTGCCTGGCCCTGCTCGAGCGCGTGTGCGAGCGCGAGACGCCGGCGGCGGCGATCGACCTCGGGACGGGCTCGGGCATTCTGGCCATCGCCGCCGCCCGGCTCGGCATACCGGCAATCCTCGCCGTCGACGACGACCCCGACGCCGTCGCCGTCGCGACGGCCAACGCACGCGTCAACGGCGTCTCCGCGCAGGTCGTCTGCCGCCGGGCGGACGCCGCGGCCCTCGACGCGCCGGCCGCGCCGCTCGTCCTCGCGAATCTCCTCGCCGCCGCCCACGCGAAGTTGGCCGCGCGCTATCGCCGGCTCCTCGCCCCGGGTGGCGTGCTGCTGCTCGGCGGGATCCTCGACGCCGAGGCCGCCACCGTGCGCAACGAGCTCGGCAAGAAAGGGCTCGCCCCGGCCGACGAGGTCTCGATCGATGGCTGGACCTCCCAAGGGTTCCGTGCGCCGGTTCACGATCTCGCCTGAGCAGATCGCGGGGGACCGCGTCGCCTTCGATGCCGACGAGACGCGGCATCTCGTCCGCGTGCTGCGGCTCCGTCCCGGCGACCTCGTCGTCGCCGCCGACGGACGCGGCCATGCGTATCAGGTCCGGATCCTCGCCCTCGGCGACATGGCGACCGGCACGATCGTCGCCTCGGCACCCGCGGCCCCCGAATCCGTCCTCGCCATCGCGCTCGTCCAGGGCGTGCCGAAGGGCGACAAGATGGAGGCGATCGTCCGCGCCACGACGGAGCTGGGCGTCACGCGGATCATGCCCGCGCTGATGGCGCGGACGGTGGTCCGCGCCGACGCCGCCGCGTGGCGTGAGCGGGCGCGGCGCTGGCAGCGCGTGGCCAAGGAGGCGACGAAGCAGTGTGGGCGCGCCGTCGTCCCGCCCGTCGAGGCGCCGCGCGCGCTCGCCCACTGGCTCGCGAGCGAAGAACCCGCGGACCTGCGGCTCTGCCTCTGGGAGTGCGAGGGCGTGCCGCTCCGTCGTCTCCTCGACGCACTCGACAGGACACCACGCAGCGCCACGGTGATTGTCGGGCCCGAGGGTGGGCTCACCGAGGACGAAGTCGCGGCGGCGCACGCGGCCGGCTACACGTCGGTGACGCTCGGACGCCGCATTCTCCGGACGGAGACGGCAGGGCCCGCGATCGTGGCCGTCCTCCAGCATCGTCTGGGCGACTTCGGCGCGGAGGAGCCATGACGGCGCCCGCGGGCTACGAGTACTTCGACGTGGAGGCGGACGTCGGTGTCCGCGCGTGGGGCCCCGATCAGCGTGAGGCGTTCGCCCAGGCCGCGCTCGGCGTGCTCGCCCTCGGCGTCGCCCCCGCCGAGGTCGAGGAGCGCGACACGCGCGACGTCCGCGCGCAGGGCGCCTCGCTCGAGGAGCTACTCGTCGCCTGGGTCAACGAATGCGTGTACGTGCACGAGATCGAGGGCTTCGCCGTCCGTCGCGTCTCCGTCACGGCGCTCGGCACCGAGGTCATTCACGGCACGCTCCACGGTGAAGAGCTGGAGGCCGGCCGCCATCGGCTCGGCACGGTCGTCAAGGGCGCGACCCACCACCGCGTGTCCGTGCGCACGACCGCGACGGGCGGCGAGGTCAGCCTGATCGTGGATGTGTAGACCGCCCGCCCGCTTCGGTATACTGCGCGACGGCGCCGCAACGCGGCGAAGGAGGGATCCATGCAGCTCGACCCGCAGACGCTCGACTCGACCGCGGTGTACAAGCTTCTCATCAGCTCCGTGGTGCCGCGGCCTATCGCCTGGGTGTCGAGCCTCGACGCCGCCGGCGTGGCGAACCTGGCCCCCTTCAGCTACTTCATGGCGATCACCGCCGAGCCGCCGACCATCGCCTTCTCGTGTTCGCCTCGGGCGGGAACCCGGAAGGACACCCTGCGCAACGTCGAGGCCACCGGCGAGTTTGTCGTCAACGTCGTGGACGACGATCGCGCGGAGCAGATGAACCTCACGTCCGGCGACTACCCGCCCGAGGTGGACGAGTTCCTCATGACGAAGTTGACGGCGGCCCCGAGCGTCAAGGTGAAGGCACCGCGCGTGGCGGAGGCGCCGATCAGCATGGAGTGCACGGTGGCTCGCATCCTCCCCGTCGGCAAGGCGAACCTCATCCTCGGCGAGATCGTGCACTGGCACGTGCGTGACGACATCTACGACGCGGCCACCGGGCGTCTCGACATGCACCGCCTGCGTCCCGTCGGCCGTCTCACCGGCAACCTCTACAGTCACATCCACCAGATCTTCGAAATGAAGCGCCCGTCGGCGGACTACCGAGGCTGATCGGGCACGCCTGTCAGGTCGGGCGCCGCCGTGTTATCGTTGCCGGCCATGGACACTCTAGAGCTCGGACTCAAGGGCAAGGTTGTGATCGTGACGGGCGCGAGCGACGGGCTGGGGCGCGCGGCGGCGGAGCGCTTCGCGCGCTGCGGGGCGAACGTGGCGATGGCGGCGCGCCGGTCGGACGTGCTGGAGTCGGCCGCTCAGACCATTCGGAAGGCGACAGGTGCCGAGATCCTCGCCCGGCCGACGGATGTCACCAAGCCGGCCGAGCTGGAGGCGCTCGTGGCCGCCGTCACCCAGCGGTTCGGCGGCGTCGACGTCCTCGTCAACAACGCGGGCACCTCGTCGGCGGGCGCGCTGGAGGCCGTGACCGACGAGATGTGGCAATACGACTGGGACCTCAAGGTCATGGCCGCCATCCGCCTGTCGCGCCTCGTGATCCCGTCGATGAAAGCCCGGGGCGGCGGCGCCATCCTCAACATCACCACCATCGGCGGCAAGGCGCCGGCGGCGAAGGCGCTCCCGACGTCGGTGACACGGGCCGCGGGGATCAACCTCACCAAGTCGCTCGCCCACGAGTACGCGGCCGAC
>JBGPYK010000114.1:0-6944 GCA_041493245.1 Methylomirabilia bacterium
CTCGTTGCGCGACGGCGCGGCGAGGACGTCAGCGGCGGCGAGGGTCGTGGCGACCTCCGCGCTCGGCCCATCCAGACGCACGCGCCCGGCGACGCCGAGCCGTCCGGCCAGCGCGGTGAGCGCGGACCGTTCGGGCCCGTCGCCGACGAGGATGACCTGCGTGTCGGGCACGGCGGCGAGCACGGCCGGCAGGGCCTGCAGGAGAACGTCGAAGCCCTTGACGGAGACGAGGCGTCCGACCGCGGCGACTACGAACGCCCCGGCCGGCAGGCCAAGGTCGCGTCGGGCCGCCCCGCGCTCGGGCGCGCGCGCGCGCAGATCGGCAATCGGCACACCGCTCGGGATCTCCACGAATTGCTGTCGCCGCCCAATCCCCCGGGCCAGGTGCTCCTCCGTTCCCCGCTCCGTCAGCGTCACCAGGCGGTCGCTCCACCGCGCCGCGATCCGCTCGAGCGCCACATAGAACGCGGTACGCCGGGGACCCCAGTAGCCGTAGAGGATGTGACCATGGGGCTGATGGATGATGGCGGGCACGCCGGCCACACGCGCGGCCAGCCGTCCGAGGAATCCGCCCTTGGAGGTGTGGGTGTGGACGATGGCGGCGCGCTCGCGCCTCAGGAGGCGCACCAGCACGCCGAGGGCCACGACGTCCTGCAACGGCGCCACCTCGCGGCCGAGCGTCGGGACGTCGACGAGCCGGCAGCCTCGGCGCCGGGCCTCCTCGACGATCGGCGGCTCGGAAGCGGCAAGCCCGACGGCGAGCGCGGTCGCGTACCCCGCCCGATTGAGCGCCTGGACCTGGCCAATCGTGTTCTCGGCCGAGCCGCCGAGGGTGAGACGCGTGATCACGTGCACCACGCGGATCACGCCGGGCGTTCCTCCGCCCCGCCGCGCTTGCGCGCGTACAGCTCGATCGACGGCGCGACGAGCACGCGCCCCCCGGACAGCCGCGTCACCGCCACCGCGCCGGCGGCGAGGAGTCCGCGGAGCAGGGCCGCCCGGCGTCGCTCCCCTCCGCTCGCCTCTCCCCGCTCGGCGGCGAGCGGCGAGTTTCGGATCTCGACCACCTCGAAGCCGGCGCGCTCGACGAGCGTGCGGAGCCCGCGCGGCGTGAACGCGAACACGTGGAGGACCGGGTGGAGCGGGGCCAGCCGGCGCAGCCAGCCGACGGCGGTCAGGAGGCGGGCCACGGGCCGGTGGAACGCGGCATTGGTCACGCGGATCACCAGCAGTCCGCCGGGGGTGAGCACACGATGCGCCTCGCTGACCGTGACGGACGGGTCGGTGGTGAGGTCGACGATGCCGAGCAACGCGACGGCATCGACGGCCCCATCTCGCACAGGCAGCGCGGTGCCGTCGGACTGGACCGCCGGACAGCCGGTGCCGGCGCGGGTGACGGCGCAGGCCTCGCGCGAGAGGTCGCTGCCCACGCCGCGCCAACCCAGCCGCGTCGCCTCGGCCAGGAGGTGCCCGCCGCTGCAGCCGACGTCGAGCAACCGGCCCGGGGGATGCCGACGCGCCAGCGACGCGACGATGGAGCCGAAGAGCCGGAGGCGCGTCCGCGCGATCCGCGCGTGGCCGAAGGCGGTCGGATACTCGACGTCGTAGAGGTAGCGGACCCGCGCCGCATCCGGCAAGACGTCGATCATTCCTGTCGTGCAGTCCGCACAGCGCTGGTACGTCCGGTCGCGAAACACGAGGTCGACACGGAGCGCGCCGCCACAGACGCGGCAGCGATCGTCGGGCGCGCGCGAGCCGGCGAGGGACGCGAGCGTCTCCTCGAGACGGTCGACCACGCCGTCCCACGCGTAGTGTGTCTCGGCGTAGATGCGGCAGGCGTGGCGGAGGGCCTCGGCGCCGGAGGGATCGAGCGCGCGCGCGGCCAGAAAGCGGCGGAGGTCCTCGGCCATCGCGGCCGCCGTCGTCCCGGTGAAGACGAGCGACTTCGCGAGCGGCGCCAGGATCTCGGGCGTGGCGCCCACCGGCGTGCCGAGGACCGGCGTGCCGCAGGCGAGCGCCTCGACGGTCACCAGGCCGAACCCTTCGAGCGCCTGGGTGGGCAGCACGAAGACGTCCGCCGCCTGGTAGCAGCTTGCGAGCTGACCCTCCTCGACGAAGCCGAGGAAGCGGACGTGCTCGGCGAGCCCGAGCCGCGCCACAAACGCCTCGAGCTCGGCGCGGAGCGCGCCGTCTCCGCCGATGAGGAGAAGCACGTCCGGCACCTCGCGACGAACATGGTCGACGGCGCGGATCAGCTCGTCGAGGCCCATCCGCGGCTGGAGGTTGCGCAGCGTGAAGAGGATCGGCCGCCGGGCGGACCAGCCCAGCGCGGCGCGCACGGCATCGCGCGGCCCATCGGGGGGACGGAAGCGCCGCGTGTCCACGCCGCCCTCGATCTTCACGACCCGATCACCGCCGATGCCGTAGAGCGTCCCGAGCAGGCCGGCTGAGTAATCGCTGAGGACATGGATGCGCGTGACCCGCGCCAGACTCCAGCGCTCGAGCGCCCGCAGCAGCGCCGCGCCCGCGCCGCCGGCGATCCCGCGTCGGTGCAGGTCTGTCGTGCCGCGCCGCCCTCGGTACTCGAGGGAGGCAGGCGAGTGGAACGTGTACAGGCTCGGCAGCCGCCGCAGCGCGGACGAGGTGAGCGCGCCGAACGCCGAGAGCGGCTGGTGGAAGTGCAGAACGTCGGCGCCGTTCGCTCGCACCTCCTCGGCGACGACGCGGCGGGCGCCGAGGATCGAGGCGCGGATGAAGTCCCACGCCGGGCGGCGGGCTACGGTGAAGTGGCGGAAGCCGACGCCTTGCCGCGTAGCCGTGATGGGCCCACCACGCTCCGGCAGACGGCTGACGATACACACCCGATGTCCACGCGCAGCGAGGCGCCAGGCCTGCTCCCACACCACGCGCTCGCTGCCGCCTTCGACGACGAGGGGCGAGACGTCGGCCACGATGACGATGCGGAGCGGCGTCACGACCAGCGCGCCGCCTCCGCCCCGACGCCGTCGACGTACTGGCGCATCCACAGCTCGAGCATCATGAGGGCCCAGAGACGGTCGGCGTGGCTGCGCATGCCCTCGAGGTGTTCGCGCTTGAGGGCCTCGACGGCCGCGGCGACGAAGAGCCCCCGCGCGCGGACGCGCTCGCCCGAGAGCAGGTCCTCCATCGCCTCGCGCAAGTCCGTCCGGAGCCAACGGGCGAGCGGGATCATGAAGCCCTGCTTCGGGCGCGCGAGCACCTCCCGGGGCAGGACGTCGGCGAAGGCCCGCTTGAGCACCGCCTTGAGCCGTCCACCACGCAGCTTCGCCGACGACGGGATGCGCAGGCTCAGCTCGAGCAGCCGGTGGTCACAGAAGGGCGCCCGCAGCTCGAGCGAGTGCGCCATGCTCATCCGGTCGGCCATGACGAGCAGGTCGTCGGGCACATACGTGGCGAGGTCGACGCGGAACGCGCCGTCGACGGCATCGTTGGCGTCCCGGGTGGCGAAGGCCGCGCGCTGCCGCACGGCGACCTCGGCGGCCCACCGGGCGCGAAGCGCGGGCGTCGCCAGCCGTTCGAGGTCGGCGGCGCCGAAGAAGCGCGTCCAGCCGAGGTAACGGTCGGGCAGCGGCTGATCGGCGCCCGCGACGAAGCGCCGCGCCCGCGCCCCCCAGTCGACGCCGCCCCCGGACTCGCGCGCGAGGCCCCGCACGGCGGCACGCGCCAGACGACGGACGGGCGCGGGCAGGCGCGCGTAGCCCTCGGAGACGCGGAGTCCGAGATAGCGCGGGTAGCCGGCGAACGCCTCGTCGCCGCCGATGCCCGACAGCGCCACTTTCACGTGGCGCGCGGTGGCCTGGGCGACGACGAAGGTGGCGACAGCCGAGGAGTCGGCGAACGGCTCGTCGAAGTGCTGCACGATCGCCGGCAAGAGGTCGGCCACGCGCGGCTCCAGCACGTCCTCGTGGTGGTCGGTCTCGAACCGGCGCGCGACCAGGCGGGCGTACGGCAGCTCGTCGAACGACGGATCGGCGGCGCCGAAGCCGACGGTGAAGGTCGCGATGCGCTGCCCCGTCACCTCGCGCATGCTCGCGACCAGCGCGCTCGAATCGATGCCGCCGGAGAGAAAGACGCCGAGGGGAACGTCGCTCTGGAGCCGCAGACGCACGGATTCGGCGAGGGCCGAGCGCACGAGGGTGGGCGCCTCGGCCGCGGGCACGGCCTCCGCGCGGGTGACGGCGCCGCGCGGCAGGGCCCAGTACGTCGTCAGGTCCAGCCGATCCCCGGTCGCCACGGCGATGTGGGCGGGCGGCAGGCTCGCGATCTCGGCGAAGATCGACCGGTCGCCCGGCGTGTAGCCGAAAGCCAGGTAGTGATGGAGCGCTTCGGCGTCGACGTCCCGGCCCACGGCGGGATGGCAGAGCAGCGCCTTGATCTCGGAGGCGAAGAGTAAGAGACCATTTCGCCGGCGGTAGTAGAGCGGCTTCTTGCCGAGGCGATCTCGGGCGAGCAGCAGCCGCTGGCGCCGCCGGTCCCACACGGCGAAGGCGAACATCCCCCGCAGATGCTCGACGCAGGACTCGCCGAAGACCTCGTAGGCGCGCAGGAGGACCTCGGTGTCGCTGCGGCTGCGGAAGCGGTGGCCACGCGCCGCAAGGAGCGACCGCAGCTCCCTGAAGTTGTAGATCTCGCCGTTGAAGACGAGCCAGACGGATTCGTCCTCGTTCGTCATCGGCTGCCGGCCGCCGGCGGCATCGATGATGGCGAGGCGGGTCATCCCGAGCCCGACCCCCGGCTCGATGTGCATTCCCTCCCCGTCGGGCCCGCGGTGCTTGAGCAGAGGGAGCATGGCCGCCAGCCCGTCGGGCGTCCCGGGTCCGAGGTACCCCGCGATGCCGCACATCGATCAGGCCCTCGACCCCGCCGCGACCGGCGTCCCCGGCAGGAGCCGGACATAGAGCAACTGCGCCTCGGCGACCATCCGTTGCGCCGTGAAGCGCGCCACGACCCGCTGGCGACCGGCGCGCCCCATTCCCCGCCCCGCTTCGGGAGCGTCGAGGATCTCGAGCGCGGCCCGGGCCAGCGTCGCGACGTCGCCGCGCGGCGCGAGCCGTCCCGTCACGCCATCCTCGACGATCTCGGGCACGCCGTTCACTCCCGTGGCGACCACGGGACGCTCCATCGCCATCGCCTCGAGGACGACGAAGGGAAAGCCCTCGGACACCGACGTGAGGACGAAAACATCCATGGCGACGAGCAGCGCGGCAATGTCATCCCGCTCGCCGAGGAATCGGCACGACGAGCCCAGGCCATGAGCACGCGCCGCCTGCTCGACCTCGGGGCGCAGCGGTCCGTCGCCGACGACGAGGCCCTGGATCTCGGGGCGCGCCTGCCGGAGCGCAGCCAGCACGCGGACGAACGTGAGGGGATCCTTCTGGGGCGTGAGCCGCCCGACGAATCCGACCACGGGGCCGCCCCCGAGGCCGAGGCCCCGCCTCACCTCAGCCGCGGTCCCAGCAACGGCGCCTGGATCGAAGTCGTCGAGGTCGATCCCGTTGTGGATGACGACCGCGCGCCCCGGGTAGTCCCGCGCGAGCGCGGCGGCGACGCACACGACACACGCGGTCAGCGGCAACGTCAGCCGATCCATCGCACGGTACAGCGCGAATCGGGGTGGCGAGACGGGATAGTCGCCGAGGGCGTTGTGCACGGTCGAGACGACGGCCGGAACGCCGGCGAGCCGGGCGGCGATGCGCGTGTAGAAGTTCGACCGCGCGCCGTGCGATTGCACGATGGCGGGCGCGAGGCGGCGAAGCCGCGCGGTGAGCCGCGCGACAGCCTGGAGGCTGATCAGCGCGCCGAGGTCCACGACGTGCACCTCCACGCCGAGCGCCTCCAGCCGCGCGCACAGTGGGCCCGCGGCGGGCGCAATCACCGCGAGCGCGAATCGTTCGCGGTCCACGTGGCGCACGAACAGCTCGAGGTAGCGTTCGCCGCCGCCCCATTCGGCCGAGCCGGCGACGTGCACGACCTGGATCGCCCTCGTCATGCGCGCCCCTCCCGGACGGCCGGGCGGCAGCGCACGATGAGGTTGTAGGCGAAGCGCACGCCGCCCACCCTCGGCATGGTGTGCTCGAGCACGCGGCCGAGCCACGGATAGAGGCGCCGCGTCCCGGGCAGCATCTCGAGATAGCGGAAGTATCGCCAGCCGTCGATCGCCTCGATCTCGAGGTCAGCTCCGCGCACGAGAGCCACGATCTCGGCGAAGCCGAAGCACGTGTCGATCGGCTGCCCGGTGTTGGCGGGATGCTCGTAGGGCAGCAGCTTGCCCTTGAGCCAGCGTCCGGGGAGCACGCCTCCGAGCCGATGGAACGGCGCGAAGCCGGCCGCATTCGGCACGCTGAGGATCGCGCGGCCATCGGCCCTGAGCAGCCGGACGATCTCGCGGAGGCAGTGGTCGGGCCGCTTGAGGTGTTCGAGCGTCTCCAGACAGAAGACCCGGTCGAAGGACGACGCGGCGAACGGTGCCGCGAGCCCAATGTCGGCGTTCACGAGGCCGACCCGGACGGCGGACCGGGCCCCGGCCCCCGCCACGCGAGCCGCCGAGAGATCCAACCCGTACAGCGACGCCGCTGGCCACCGGCGCGCGATCTCGGCCAGCAGCTCACCACGGCCGCAGCCGATGTCGAGGACGCGGAGGCCCGAGAGGTCGCCGGCGACATCGAGGACCCGGCGCAGGAACTCGGGGCCGAGGCCGCCGAGATGGGGCAGCCGGTCGTAGCGCGACCGGATCTCGCCGTCGCTGAGAAGATGGCCGGTCTTGAGCACGTCAGCCGATCTCCGACCGGCCGACGATGCGGCCATCGGCGTAGTGCACACGATACCCGGGCTTGTCCAGGTAGGAGCGCAGGACCACCGGGTACGGCCCACACCGGGCGGAGTCGAAAGGGACCAAGCCCTCACAG
>JBGPYK010000559.1:0-2405 GCA_041493245.1 Methylomirabilia bacterium
GCTCCGCCGGTACCCCGTCGACCGCGTGCTGTCCCGGCTCGGCGACGGCCGCAAAGGGCGCGACTTCTGGGATCTCGTCCAGTACGTCCTCGCCCAGCGGTAGATTGTCGGAGGGGGCCCCGACGGCCCCCTCCGAATCCTGTGATAGTCGCCACCGGTGGGTGATGGCGGCGGGCGTCGCTACCGCGTGATCGACCGCATCGGAGGGGGGAGAGGCCCCCCCTCCGAATCCTCCCCCAGCGCGCCTATAATCCCTTCCGGCACGTGATCCGGGGTCGGGAAGGGGCACATGGAAGAGAAGACGACGGCGCTGCGGCGGCTGATCACCCGATCCGAGATCGCCTTCCTCATGGAGGCCCACGATGGGCTCTCGGCGAAGATCGTCGAGGAGGCGGGCTTCGAAGGGCTCTGGGGCAGCGGGCTCACCATCTCGGCGACGTTCGGCGTCCGCGACAACAACGAGCTGCGCCATGCAGACCACGGCGCGTGCGATCGCCGCCGACCAGTCGCTGCTCAACGTCGAGCTCGCGGTGGCGCCGCTCCACGAGGTGTTTCGTCTGCAGGGTGACGAGGAGCTGCAGGCGGCGGAGAAGCGGTACCTGCCCGTGGCGAGCGCGTCGACGCTCTCCGCGGTGGTGCTCGCGGCGAGCGCCGGCCGCGACTTCGGCGGTCTCACCGAAACGGTGCCGAAGGCCATGCTGAAGGCGCAAGGCCGGCCGATCCTCGCCCGGCTCCTCGACGACCTCGCGCACTTCGGGTGTCGCGCGGCCACGGTGGTCCGCGGGTATCGGCCGGACGCTGTCGACGTTCCCGGCGCCCGCTTCGTCGACAACGCGGATTTCGCCGCGACCGACGAGGCCTACTCGCTCGCGCTCGCCGAGGCCGACCTCCCGGAACCGTCGTCGCCTTCGGCGACATCGTGCTCAAGCGCCACATCATCCAGGCACTCCTAGAGGAGGCAGGCCGCGGCATTACGCTGATCGTCGACAGCAGCCTGGCAGGCGCCGATCAGCCTGACCGCGTCGTCTGTGATCGTGCGGACACCGGCCGCTTCAGCTTCGAGGGCGTCTCCCTCGACGCGATCGGCGACGGCGTGGAGGCCGCGCGGAGCCACGGCGTCTGGATCGGTCTGCTCCACCTCGGGAGCGACGGCGCCGCCTGGCTGGTGGAGGCACTCGCTGAGGCTCGGGCTGCGGGTACGCTGCGCCGCGAGCGGATCTCCGACCTGCTCTCCCGCGTGATGGCCAAGCGCCACGCCGTTCGCGTCGTCTACACGCGCGGCGGGTGGGTCAACGTCAACGACATCGCCGATCTGGTCGACGCCTCCGGGTTGTAGAACATGGGGGCCCCGACATGGCCCCCCATACCCGATCACTGAAATGGGGGCCCCGATATGGCCCCATACCCCCAACGCTCGGATCACCCCGGCAAAGCCGGGGCGCTCCTCGACACTGCGACAGGCTCCGAGAACACCCGCAGGCTGCTCAAAAAGGTCCAGATGCGAGGCGGGGCCCGCCGGCCGCACGCGAGGCGTACTCCCTGTACGTTGAGCGTGCGGCCAAGGGCGCCAACGAAGCAGATGGGCCTTTTTCAGCAGCCTGCTAGCGGTGTTGCTCCAGCGCCTTGCATGCTTCGAGATAAGTCGCGGCGATGAGCCCCTCGGTCCGCTCGCTCATGCGATAGACGCGGTAGACCAGGTAACCGAGGGCGAGGTTGCCGGCCAACGCTTCGAAGATCACCACGGCAAGCATCACGGTCATGAAACCGTGCTCGGTCATCTTGCGTTCTCCACGTCCTGAGGATCACTCTGATCCAGGCGAGGCGCAAGAGTATTGCGTCTGGCCGGCGAGGTCGAGGGCGGTGAGGAAGAGCGTGTTTGCGCCGTCCTCGATGTCTTCGATCGCGGTGAACTCCTCCTCGCAGTGGCTGCGCCCGCCATGCGAGGGGACGAAGATCATCGCCGTGGGGCCGATGGCGGCCATGTACTGCGCGTCGTGGCCGGCACCGGACAGGATGCGACGCCAGCGCGCGCCGACCGCCTGAGCCGCCCGTTCCACGGCCGCCACAACGTCGGGCGTGAATGGCGTGTAGGGGACCTGCCAGTAGTGTTCGAGCTCGTAGCGGACGCCCTCGCGCTCGCACGCCTCGCGCACGAGGGTGTCGAGCAGCGGCCGCCCGCGGTCCAGCGTCTCGGTGCGCGGGTCGCGCATGTCGATGGACAGCGTGACGCGCCCGGGGATCGCGTTGACGATGTTGGGCGACACGGTGAGGTTGCCGACGGTGGTGACGGCGTCCCCGCCGAGGGCCCGCGCGATACCCCGCACGCCGGTGATCACCTCGGCGGCGGCGACCAGCGCGTCGTGGCGGATGCGCATCGGCGTCGGCCCCGCGTGGTCCTGGACGCC
>JBGPYK010000120.1:0-6729 GCA_041493245.1 Methylomirabilia bacterium
CGCGACGATCCCATCCAGAGCGAGCGCCACAAGCTGGAGCAAACGCAGAAACAGCTCAGAGAAGAGCGCGAGAAGGCGGCGGAGGCCCGGCGCCGCGAGACGTCGATCCTCGCAGAGCTGGAGCAGATCGATCGCCGTCTGGTGGACAAGCAGCAGGACGTGGTCCGCCTCGACGGTCGTATCAACCGCGTGCAGGCCGAGCTCCGCAGCCTGCGGGGCGAGATCCAGAAGCTCGAAACGTCGCGCGGCGGCCAGCAGGACGCGCTCGCTCGGCGCCTACGCACGATCTACAAGATCCACGCCCAGGGCGCGGCGCTGCCGCTGATCCTCAGCGGCGAGGACCCCGCGGCGCGTGCCGCGGTGATCCGCCAGCTCGGGAGCCTGGCCGCCCTGGACGCGCGCCTCATTCAAGAGTATCGTTTAACGTCTGACAACCTTGCTGATCGAAAAGGACGGGAAGAGGCGCGGCAACGAGAGCTGGCGACCCTTCGGGCCGAGGCCACGCACGAGCAGGCCGAGGTCGATCGGGAAGCGGGACGCCGCCGGGTCCTCCTCGCCAGGGTCCGGGACGAGCGCGTCTATCACGAGCGGATGGTCGGCGAGCTCACCGAGGCCTCGCGGAGGCTCGAAGCCTTCATTCGCGATTTACAGATCAAGCAGCGCCGGCTCGCCAGGATCCCACCTCCGCGCGCTCCTGGCGAGACGCCGGCCGTCGGGTTCGGCAATCTGCGGGGGCGCCTGCCCTGGCCGACGGATGGACGGATCGTCAGCGCGTACGGGCCACAGGTCCATCCCCGGTTCGGGACGAAGACCTTCCGCAACGGGGTGGACATCGAGGCGGCCGAAGGGACGGATGTGGCGGCGGTCTACGCCGGCCACGTGGTCTACACGGGGTGGTTCAAGGGCTACGGCAACCTCATCATCCTGGACCACGGCAGCGAGTACTACACGCTGTACGCCCACGTCGCGGAGATCCTCGTGAAGGAGGGCGACGACGTGCGGTTGACGCAGCGGATCGGTACGGTGGGCGACACCGGGTCCCTGGTGGGGCCCCGCCTCTACTTCGAGGTGCGCTACCAGGGCAAGCCGCAGGATCCAGAGCAGTGGCTGCGCCAACGGGCCTAGGCCGGGCCGGCACCAGGGGGAACTTATGAAGAAGGTGTTCGTGATCGGCTCACTTCTCGTCGTGCTGACCCTGTCGCTGGGTGGCACCGTTGCCAGCAAGGGCAGCGACACCGGAGCGACGTACGAGCAGCTTCGGCTGTTCACCGAGGTGCTGTCGATCGTCCAGAACCAGTACGTCGACGAGGTCCCGCCGAAGGACTTGGTCTACAGCGCCATCAAAGGCACCCTGCGCGGCCTCGATCCGCACAGCTCGTTCCTCGATCCCGAGAGCTACCGGGAGATGCAGGTGGAGACGTCCGGCAGCTTCGGCGGGCTCGGCATCGAGATCACCCTGCGCGACGACATCCTCACCGTCGTCTCACCCATCGACGGCACGCCGGCGCACCGGGCCGGCATCCAGTCCGGTGACCGCATCGTGAAGATCGACGGCCTCGCCACCAAGGACATGCAGCTCACCGACGCCGTCAAGAAGATGCGGGGCAAGCCCGCCACGAAGGTGACGATCAGCATCGTGCGCGAGGGCTGGTCGGAACCGAAGGACTTCGAGATCCAGCGCGAGCAGATCCGCGTGCACTCCGTCCGGCCACAGGATTTGGGCGGCGGCATTGCCTACGTCAAACTCCGCCAGTTCCAGGAGCAGACGGCGCACGACCTCGACCAGGCCCTCGAGAAGTTCGCCAAGGACGGGTCCAAGGCGCTCGTCCTCGACCTCCGCAACAACCCGGGCGGTCTGCTCACCTCGGCGGTCGAGGTCACCGAGAAGTTCGTCGAGGACGGCCAGCTCGTGGTCTACACGGAGGGGCGCGTCCGCAACCAGAACATGCGCTTCTCCGCGCACGCCAAGAAGGCTTACAGCGCGATTCCGATGGTCGTGCTGGTGAACCAGGGCAGCGCCTCGGCGTCCGAGATCGTGGCGGGCGCGCTCCAGGACTACGGCCGGGCGATCGTCGTCGGCACGCAGACGTTCGGCAAGGGGTCGGTCCAGACGATCATCCCGCTTTCCGATGGGTCGGGCCTGCGGCTCACGACGGCGAAGTACTTCACGCCGAAGGGGCGATCGATCCACGGCAAGGGGATCACCCCCGACATCGTGGTCGAAGTGCCGAAGGACCCGAACAGCAAGCCGCCGCAGCTGCCCCTCGACCCGGCGGAAGAGCTGAAGAAGGACGTTCAGCTCCAACGCGCCCTCGACGTGATCAAGACCATGCGGATTATCGAGCAGAAGCGCCCGGAGTCGGGTCCGCGGGCCCAGGCGGGGCCGACCCAGCCGGCACGCTAGCGCAGGACGCGGCACGAGGCGGTGCGCGCCGGGCGCGAGAGCCTGGGCGCATCGCCCTTTCTGTCCCTGACGCCCCGCGAACGAGGCAGGCACATGGTGGTCCTGGGGATCGAAAGCTCGTGTGACGAGACGGCGGCGGCGGTCCTCGCCGGCGGACGGCGGATCCTGTCGAGCATCGTCGCGTCACAGGACGACGTGCACCGGCCCTTCGGCGGAGTGGTCCCCGAGCTGGCCTCCCGCCGTCACCTCGAAGTCGTGGTACCGGTGGTGGAGCGCGCGCTCGCGGAGGCGGGGGTACGCGTGCCCGACCTCGACGGGATCGCGGTCACGCGGGGGCCCGGTCTCGTCGGCTCGCTCCTCGTGGGATGCGCGGTGGCGAAGTCGATCGCCTACGTGCACGGCACGCCGCTGATCGGCGTGAACCACCTCGAAGGCCACATCTACGCGGCGTTCCTCACCGACGATCCCCCCGAGCACCCGTTCCTCGCCTTGGTCGTCTCCGGCGGGCACACCGCGCTCTACCACGCCCCGGCGCCACTGCGCTATGCCCTCGTGGGCCAGACGCGCGATGACGCCGCCGGCGAGGCCTTCGACAAGGTCGCCAAACTGCTGGGGCTCGGCTTTCCCGGCGGCCCCGTCATCGAGCGCACGGCCGAGGACGGTGATCCCCGTGCCATCGCCTTTCCGCCGGCGCGGATGAGTGACGGCGCCCGGGACTTCTCGTTCAGCGGGATCAAGACGGCCGTGTCGCTGTACGTCAAGCGCCACGACCCGCTCTCGGAGCGGGCGGTCGCCGACGTGGCCGCCTCGTTCCAGGCCGCGGCCGTGCGGATGCTCGTGCGGCGTACGGTCCGGGCCGCGCTCGACTTCGGGACGACGCGCCTCGTCCTGACCGGCGGCGTTGCCGCCAACGGCCCGCTGCGGGCCGCGCTCGCCGCGGAGGCCGGCGAGCACGGGATCCGACTCCACGTCCCGCCGCCGCGTTTCTGCACCGACAATGCCGCGATGATCGCCGCCGCCGGCACCGCCCGCCTCCTCGCCGGCGAGCGCGCCGCGCTCGACATGAACGCCATGGCCGACCTCCAGCTCGCGGCATGAACGAACGCAGCCACGCTGCACCCACAGCACGCCACCCACGGCCGGCCCCGGTCTCGCGGCACTCGTTACAGTGAACTTCGAGGCGGTCCTGGCGGGGCTTCCCGACGCGGTCATTGCCGTCGATCCCGGGCTTCGCGTCGTGTTCTGGAACGCGGCGGCGGAGGAGCTGACCGGGCGCTCGGCGCGGCGCGCGCAGGGGCGCCTGGCCAAGGAGCTGTTCCCGCCCACCACCTCGGTCGTGAGCCGGCTGGCGGAGACAATGACCACGGGCGAGAGCCGCTCCGAGGCGGACGGCACGATCGAGAGCACCGACGGACGCGCTGTGCCGGTCAGCCTCGTCACCGCGCCGCTCTTTGCCCGCGACGGCACGGTGGAGGCGGTGGTGGCGGTGCTGCGCGACGTCTCGCGCATCCGCCAGCTGGAGGACGAGGTCCGGCGCGGGGAAACGCTGGCGGCGGCCGGCCGGATGGCGGTCGGCGTGGCGCACGAGATCCGTAACCCGCTCGGCGCCATCCGTGGCGCGGTGCAGCTCCTGGCGCGTGAGCTGGGGCCCGACCCGCGGCTGGCCGAGTACACGGATGTGCTTATCAAGGAGGTCGACCGCGTCAACCGGATCATCGAGGCGCTGCTCGACCTCGGACGCCCGGTCCAGCTTCGACGCGTCCCGCTCAACCTGCACCAGCTCCTGGAGCGGGTGATCCTCCTCAGCGAGGAGGCCGCGCGCGGGACCGGGGTCACCCTCGTCCGACGCTACGACCCGAGCCTCCCCCCGATCCTCGCCGACGAGGATCGGCTGCTGCAGGTGTTCCACAATCTCGTCCGCAACGCGCTCGACGCCATGAAAGGGGGCGGCCGCATCACGCTCTCCACGCGGGTCAGCCGCGATCCCCTCTACGGAAAGATCGACCTCGGGGGCGGGCAGCGGACCATGGTGGAGGCGGCGGTGAGCGACGAGGGCGGCGGCATCCCGGCCGCGGCACGGGGGCGCGTCTTCGATCCCTTCTTCACGACGAAGGAGCGCGGTCTGGGTCTCGGGCTCGCGATCTGCCACCGGATCGTCGAAGAGCACCGCGGCGCCATCCACGTCGACTCTACGGAAGGCCGGGGGACCACCGTGATCTGCTTCCTGCCCGTCGCCAAATGAGCGCGTCCGCCCCCTCCGAGGAGAAATGAGCGCGCGAATCCTGATCGCGGACGACGAAGACAGCCTGCGCTGGGTCCTCGAGAAGAGCCTGCGGCAAGCGGGCTACGAGGTCGCCACCGCCAAGGACGGGGAGAGCGCGCTGCGCGCCTTCGAGACCGAACCGCACGACCTCGTCTTCCTGGACGTACGCATGCCGGGGATGGATGGCCTCACCGCGCTGGCGAAGTTGCGGGAGATCCGCCCGGCCGCCCACGTCATCGTCATGACCGCGCACGGGACGATGGAGACGGCGATCCAAGCGATGCAGCGCGGCGCCTACGACTATCTCTCCAAGCCCTTCGACCTCGACGAGGTGCTCCTCCTCACCGAGCGCGCCCTGCAGGCGCAACGGCTCACGCAGGAGGTGGCGCGGCTCCGCACCGGGCTCATGGAGGTGAAAGAGTTCAGCGCGCTCATCGGGCGCCATCCCCGCATGCAGGAGGTCTATAAAGCCATCGGGCGCATCGCGGGGAGCGACGTCACGATCCTCCTGCGCGGCGAATCCGGAACCGGCAAGGAGCTGGTGGCACGCGCCATCCACCACTACAGCCGCCGGTCGGGACGCGCCTTCGTCGCCGTCTCCTGCGCGGCCATCCCCGCCACGCTCCTCGAGTCCGAGATGTTCGGCCACGAGCGTGGGGCCTTCACCGACGCCAAGGAGCGGCGCCTGGGGAAGTTCGAGCTGGCGCACGGCGGGACTCTCTACTTGGACGAGATCGGCGACATGCCGGTGGAGCTGCAGACGAAGCTCTTGCGCGCGCTGCAGGAGCGCACCATCGAACGCGTCGGTGGGCAGGAGTCCATCCGCGTCGACGTGCGGGTCATCGCCGCGACCAACCGCGACCTCGAGACCGCCATGCGGCAGGGCGAGTTCCGCGAGGACCTCTACTACCGCCTCAACGTCGTCACCCTCAACCTGCCGACGCTCCGCGAGCGCCGGCGCGACGTGCCGCTCCTCGTCGAGCACTTCCTGGCGAAGTACGCCGAGGAGCTGGGGGAGCGCGGCGTGGCCCCGGAGGCGCTGGACCGGCTCGTCGGCCACGACTGGCCCGGCAACGTCCGCGAGCTGGAAAACGTGATCCAGCGGGCGATGGTCCTGGCGCAGAACGGCGTCATCCTGCCCGAGCACCTGCCCATCGGGCCCGTGTCCGCGGCGGCCTCGGTGGCCGTCGACGCCACGCTGGAGGAGATCATCGAGCGCAAGCTGCTCGAGTGCGTCCGCGGACTGCGGGAGCGCGCCAACGCCAACCTCTACGACCTGGTGATCGGCCTCGTCGAGAAGCCGCTCCTGCGCGCCGTCCTGCGGGAGACTGCCAGCAACCAGGTCCGCGCCGCCCAGATCCTGGGCATCAACCGCAACACGCTGCGCAAGAAGCTGACTGAGCACGGCATCGACCCCGATCACTTGACGCCCTAGCCAGGCCGATGAAAACGACCCATCTGCGTGGCAGTAGGAGGCGAGGTCGTCCGACGACCGAGCCGACGCTTCAGAGGCTCGAATATCCCGATCATTTCACCGCTCGGCTCGCGCTGGCGGCCAGCGCTCACCTCGCACTGCGGCCGCCTAGCATCTGGGCCGTTTTGATCGGCCTTCGTGGGTGGAGCAGTGCACTGAGAGAGGGGACGCACTGAGAGACAGGAGGCGGTGATGAAGCGCTCACGGTCAGTGGTACCACTTTTGTTCGTGGTCGGCGTATGCCTCTTTCCCCTCACGGTGGGGGCGCAGCTCATGATCATCGGCAATGACGAGAAGGTCGGGTGGAACGACGCGGGCGCGCCGGTCTTCGCGCCGCCGGGGAAGGATAGTGTGCTCGTCGTCGACATCGGGACGGCGCCCGAGATGCCGAAGATCGTGGCGAGCCTGCCCCTCATGAACTCGATCTTTGGGCCGCCGACGAATCTCGCCATCACGCCCGATGAGCGGCTGGCCATCGTGGCGAACTCGATGAACTGGGTGCAGGACGGCGGGGCGTGGAAGCCGGCGCCGGACAACAAGCTCTACGTCATCGATCTCAAGGCGAGCCCGCCCAAGCACATCGCCACC
>JBGPYK010000575.1:0-2306 GCA_041493245.1 Methylomirabilia bacterium
CGGTGCGCGCGGCGAACCTCTGCGCACCGCACGACATTTTCTGGCTCGAGGATCCGATGCCCTGGTACGACGAGCGCCACACCCTGCAGCGGCTGAAGGCCGAGGTCGACATCCCGATCGCGGCCGGGGAGACGGAGTACAGCCCGTTCGGCCTGCGCACGATGCTGGCGGAGGGGTTGGTCGATTACCTGATCATCGATTCGACCTGGGCCGGGGGGCTGACGACCTGGCGCAAGGCGGCCGTCATGGCCGAGCTCTATCAGATCCCCCTCGCCGCGCATCACGATCCTCAGATCCACGTCCATGCGGTGGCGGCCAGTCCGACCGGGTTCATTCTGGAATCCTTCGCGGACCCCACCCGCGATCCCTTGTGGTTCGAGCTGTTTCGCGAGCGCCCGCCGATCGTCGACGGCTTCATGGCGCTGCCCGAAGCGCCGGGGCTCGGGCTCGAGCTGCGCGACGACACCCTGGAGAAGTACGGCGTGAAACTCGGCTGAGCGACCGCATTCCTTGAATCGCGACTGAATCGTCGTTATCGAAGGGAGACCGGCAATGAGCATCGTCGCGCGCCGCCTCACTCAGGAGCAGGACGGCATTCCCGGCTACATGGCGCATCCCGAAGGGACCGGCCAGCGGCCCGGGGTCCTGATGGTGCACCACGCGCATGGCGTCACCGCCGACTACAAGATCGACGCGTACCGGCTCGCCGCCCTCGGCTTCAACGTGCTGGTACCCAGCCTGTTCAACATGTTCGGGGTCCCGGGCACGAATCACATCGGCGCCGGCGCCGATCTGCAAGCGAAGCGCTCCGACGGCGAGTTTCTCGCCAAGATGGACGAGGCCTGGCGCTACCTCACCGGGCGGATGCACTCCGATCCGGCTCGCACGGCCGCCATCGGGCACTGCATGGGAGGCCGGCTGCTCATCCCCTTCGCGGCCGACCATGCCCAGGTGCGCGCGCTCGTCCTCTACTATCCCTCCGTCCGCGACGAGCCCGAAACCCCGCACCGCCCCCGGCACGCGTTCAAGCTCGCGAAGACCCTCACGTGCGCCTCGTGCGTGATCTGCGGCGGCAAGGACTTCATCGCGACGCCCGCCATCCAGGCCCCGCTCTGGCAGAGCTTCATCGCCAACAACCAGCTCGTCGAGTGGCACTCCTTCTCCGACGCCAACCACGGCTTCCGCCATCCCGATAACGACGGCTTCCAGCCGCACTACGCCGACCTCGTCTGGCCCCTCGTCACCGACTTCCTGCAACGCACGGTGTGATGGGCATCATCGGCGTAGCCTTCGCCGGCGTGCTCGTGTTAACGTCCGGGGCCATGGCCATCGAGATCTCCGCTGCCCTGCGCTCCGAGCTGGCTCCGACGGGGAAGCTCCGCGTCGGCATCAATTATGGAAACTTCCTGCTCGTCACCTCCATGACGCCGGAGCCCCGTGGCGTCGCCCCGGATCTCGGGCGGGAGCTCGGCCGGCGGCTGGGCGTGCCGGTGGAGTTCGTCGGCTTCGACACCGCCGGCAAGCTGGGCGACGGGGTGAAGACCGGCGCCTGGGACGTGGCGTTTCTCGGTGCCGAGCCGCAGCGCGCGGCTGACATCGCGTTCACCGCCGCCTACCTCGAGATCCCGGCGACGTATCTCGTTCCCGCCGGGTCGCCCATCCGCTCAGTCGCCGAGGTGGACCGGGAGGGCGTACGCATCGCCGTGCCGGAGCAGAGCGCCTACGGTCTCTACCTGAGCCGCAGCATCAAGCACGCACGGCTGGTGCTCACCAAGGGCGGCGACGCCGCGTTCGCCTTGTTCGTCGCCGACAAGCTGGAAGCGCTGGCCGGGCTCAGGCCGAGGCTCCTCACCGACGTCGCGAAGCTGCCGGGGGCGCGGCTGCTCGACGGGCAGTTCACCGGGGTCCAGCAGGCCATCGGCACTCCGAAGAGCCGTGACGCCGCCGCGAAGTACCTGCGCGCATTCGTCGAAGAGGTGAAGGCCGCGGGCCTGGTGGCCGAGGCGATCTCGAGGAACGCCGTCCCCGGCGTCTCCGTCGCGCCGCCCGCGCCAGCGCAACCGTAGACCATGAAGGTCTCGTTCTTCGAGACCGCGCGCTACCGGACACCGCACGCCCTGCCGCCCGAGTGGCCGGTGCCGTCCGGGGCGTATGACCCTGACGCCGGTGCCCAGGCCTATCAGGGCATGATCGAGCGGCTCCAGTTTGTCGAGGAGCTCGGCTTCGACTGGGTGAGCGTCTCCGAGCATCACTACTCGCCCCGAATCTTGACCCCGGCCCCGATCGTCTCGGCGTCGTACATTGCC
>JBGPYK010000042.1:0-11147 GCA_041493245.1 Methylomirabilia bacterium
GCCGCGATGCTGGCGAAGAAGACGTGCTCGGCGCCGTTCAGCGAGGCGACGGCGACCACCTTCCCCTTCAGGTCACGGATGCGCTGGATCCGCTCGGTCGCCACCACTTCGAAGCAGCCGACGTGGACCCCGGCGAGGAACGTCACCGGATCGCCGGCTTCGATCCGGATGATGTTGGGCCCGACGAAGTTCAGGCTCATGTCGGCCTCGCCGGCCGCGAGACGCGACGAGACCGCTCCCGTCGGCATGTCGACGTACGTCACCTCCGTGAACCCTTCCCCCCGGAGCAGATCGTCCGCGATGTACTGGGGCGCCCAGCAGATGCTGCCGGTCTTGAGCAGCCGGAGCTTCGTGGTCTCCGGCGGCGGCTCGGCCGCGGAGGCGGCGCGCGGCACGCCGGTGGCGGTCGCGAGCGCCGTGAGCAGCGTGGACCCGAGGAACTCGCGTCGGTTCATGGCCGCCCTTTCAGCGCTTGATCGGGAGCGTGAAGGTGAAGGTCGAGCCCTGCCCGACCTGGCTCTTCACTCCGATCGTTCCCCCGTGCAGTTCGACGAACTTGCGCGTTAGCGTCAGCCCGAGGCCCGTCCCCTCCCGCTTGCCCGCGTGCTCGGTGCTCGCCTGACGGAACTCCTCGAAGATCGCTTCCTGGTCCTCCGGCGGGATTCCGATTCCGGTGTCGGTCACCGCGATCTCCACCGAGCCGTCGGCGACGGCGGCCTTCACGCTCACCCGCCCGCCCTCAGGGGTGAACTTCACGGCGTTGGACAGGAGGTTGAGCAGGATCTGCTTGAACTTGCGCTCGTCACCGGAGAAGTCGCCGAGGCGCTCGTCGATCGCCACGTCCAGCGTGATGCCGTGGTTTTCGGCCCGCGACCGTACGAGGGTGAGCGCGTTGTCGATGGCCATGGGCAGGCTGAACGTGGTCACCTCCAGCTCCATGCGCCCGGCCTCGACCTTGGACAGGTCGAGGATGTCGTTGATCAGCGACAGCAGGTGCTTGCCCGAGCTGAAGATGTCCTCGAGGTACTCCGCCTGTTTCTCGTTGACCTCGCCGAACATCCGCTCGAGCAGCACTTCCGAGAAACCGATGATGGCGTTCAGCGGCGTTCGCAGCTCGTGCGACATGTTGGCGAGGAACTCGGATTTGTGCTGGTTGGCCACCTCGAGCTGCTGGCCCTTCTCCTCGATCTCGAGGAACAGGTGGGCGTTCTCGACGGCCACCTTCGACTGATTGGCCAGCGCGGTGACGACGTTGAGGACGCGATCGTCGAAGGCGCCCGGCGCACGCCGGAAGATGACGAGTCCGCGCGTGTCGTCCTCGCCGCCCATGGGCACCGCGAGCAGCGCCCGGAAGCCCTCGCGCAGCGTGATCTCGTGGAGCTGCATGCGCTCGACCGTCTCGAGGTCCGGGATCTGGACCGGCTGTCCGCTCTCGGCCGCGCGCCGGACCATGCTCCGCTGAAGATCGATCACGGTGGCCTGCAGCTCCTCCAGGAAGGGCTCTCTCAGGTTCCGGCTGGCCACGACGTCGTACGATTGGCGTGCCCGGTTGTACGCGAACACGCCCGAAGCGTCGCAACCCGAGAGGCTGACGGCGTAGGTTGCGACGGTGTCGAGCACCCGGCGCAGATCGAGGGACGAGCTGACGGCGCGGCTGACCTCGCTGAGCGCGCCCACCTCTTCCAGGGATTGCCCCAGATCGCGCGTCCGCTGCTCCAGTTCCTTGAACAGGCGGACGTTCTCGATCGCGATCACGGCCTGGTTGGCGAAAGTCTGCACCAGCTCGATCTGCTTGTCCGTGAACGGACGCACCTCGGGCCGGTAGACCACAATCCCGCCGACCAGCCGCCCCTCCTTCAGCATCGGCACGGCCAGGAAGGTACGCGCCCCGCCGAGCTCGACGGTCGCGACCCGCGCAGGCTGACGGGCGAGATAGGCCGGCTCCAGCGTGAGATCCTCGACGTGGATCGGCCGCAGCTCGCGCACCATCCTGCCGATACCGGTCGTCGGATCGTAGTGCCGGAAGCCCGCGAACAGCCACGCTTGAAACTCGGGGCTGGCGCCCCGGTGAGTCACGTGGCTGTATCCCTTCTCACTGTCGTACAGCCCGAGCGCGCCGAGGTGGGCGCCGCACAACCGGGTCGCGTTCGCGAGGATCGCGTCGAACACCGGCTGGAGATCCGTCGGCGAGCTGGAGATGACCCGCAGGATCTCGCTCGTGGCCGTCTGCTGCTCCAGCGTCTCACTCAGCTCGCGCGTGCGCTCCTCGACCTTGCGTTCGAGACCGGCGTACGACTCCTTGAGCTGGGCGGCCATGCTGTTGAACTGGTCGGCCAGCGCCTCCAGCTCGTCCCCTGTGCGGACGTCGATGCGCTCGCCCAGATCGCCAGCGCCGATCTTCGCCGCCCCCACCTGCAGCGCCCCGATCGGCCGCACCATGCGGCGGGCGAGGACGAGACTGGCCAGGAACGAGAGGCCGACGCCGAGGAGCAGCAACAGGGCCGTCCGCTGGATCGAGGCGCGCAGGGGCTCGAAGGCTTCCTCAAGGGGCTGCTCGACGAACACCGACCACTTCAGCGGCGCAATGGTGGCGTAGGCGGTAAGGATCCGCCGGTTCTTGAAGTCGCGGGCGATCGCCAACTCGTCGCTCTGATCGCCGGGCCGCGGGCGGCCGGCGGTCGCCGCCTGGACCTGGGGCAGGCTCGAGAACGCGGTCTTCTGGAGCACCAGGCTGATGTCCGGGTGGGCGATGAGACTGCCCCTGCCGTCGACCGCGTAGGCCTGGCCCGCCTTGCCGACCTTGATCTGGGAGACCACGTCCCAGATGAACTTGAGATTCACCTCCACCACGGTGACGCCGGCGCTCGGGCCGCTGCCTGCCATGGCGATGGTCATGTACGGCTCGGACTCCTTGCGGAAATAGACGGGGCCGTAGTAGGTCCGCCCGCCCTTCGCCTCGCGGAACCTTGGATCCGCGGAGAAGTCGGTCTGGCTGCCCACGACGTCCATGGCGAGCCGGGACACGCGCAACTGCTCCTTGCCGGCGGCGTCGAGGTAGCTGATCTCGGTGATCGCGGGCACCTGGCGGAGCAGGCGCAGGAAGTCGAAGCGGCGCTGGTCGAGGGCGGCGCTGGGCGCCACGAGCTGAGGCTGCGTCGTCCAGCCGATCTGGTGCTCGATCTCCTTGATGAAGGCCTCGATCCGGGACGACGCGCCGATGGCCTTCTCGCGCTGGACGGCCACGAGGGCGGCTTTGTTTTCCTGGTAGGAGAAATAGATCTCGATGGCGCCGCTGGCGAGCAGCACGCCGCTGACGAGGGCGACGATGATGACGACGTATTTGCGGAAGAGCCGACCGCGGGCCTTCACGCGGGCCCTCCATTCCCGGCGACGCCGCCGAACCAGGGCGCAGACGCCATCACGCCATTGAACACCGGATCGATGCCGCCGACCAGCATCTCTTGTCGGGCGGATGAGCCCGTCGGCGCCGGCCGGCTCGGGGCGGGTCGCGTCACAGCTCGGGGCGGCACACCGCGCGGAAGTTGCACCAGCGGCAGATCCGCAGCTCCTCCGTGCGCTCGAAGCCGTCGATCACCGCCACGTTGGCCTCGGCGTCCGCGAGGTAGGCCTTCATCGAGCGGATGGAGAGCCGGATCTGGTCGCGGACCGCCTCCAGGCGCTCGTCGTCCCAGCGGTGCGCGGTCACGGTCGGCTCGCGGAGGTTCACCTCGATGAGGTCGGTCTGCTTGGGCGGCACCCCGAGGACCTCGACGGCGTAGAGCGCGTAGCAGCCGAGCTGGAACGAGGCGCCCTCGGCGCTGGTACCGCCCGTCTTCCAGTCCACGAGCGCGAGCCGACCCTCCTCGGTCCAGAAGCCGAAGTCGGGGGCCACCCACACCGCCGTCTCCTCGAACTGAAACACCTTGGACCAGTGCTCGATCGACCAGTGCTCCGGAGCGGTCTGCCGGATGGCGGCGAGGAGCGGCAGGTGGAAGAAGTGCCGCAGGCAGTTGACCACGTTCTGGCTCAACACCTTCCACGCCTCCGGCTTCAACTCGACGGCGTACTCGTGCTCGAAGAGCGCGAGGGTCTTCGGGCTCTCGCGGTACCTCGCCGCCTTCGAAGAGCGCCACTCTCCGCGCATTCGCTCGATCACGTCAGCGATGAAGGGTTCCTCAGGGACACCCCGCCCCTCGCGCATGACGCGGAACGCCATCTCGATCGCGTCGTGGACGATCCGCCCGGCCCACATCTGGCGGGACGCGAGCTGCTTGAGGATGTAGAGCCGACGGATCTCGGGCGGGGCGGCCGTGTCCCAGCCGCCCCACGCGCCGTAGTAGTGGTAGAAGTACTTTCGCCGGCAGTCCTGGAAGGTGTGGTCCCGGCTCCGCGACCAGGAGAACTCGTTCACGAGATCGCCCATCATTCTACGTGGGGGGCCCCGAGATGGCCCCCCACTCCCCCCAGCGCTCCTCGCGCCCCGGCCAAGCCGGGGCGCTCCTCGATACTCCGATGCGGTTCACCATGATACGCTTCACTTCGGTCAGGTGAGGACGATCTGCGTCTGGACGGTCAGCGCAAGGAGTTTTCCGGACTCGTCGGTGACGCGCGTCTGCCAAACCATCGTCCGTCCCCCGCGGTGCAGCGGGGTCGCCTCCGCGCGGACCACGCCGGCGCGGCCGCCGGCGAAGAAGTTGGTCTTCGACTCGAGCGTCGTCGTCGAGGCGCCGGGCGAGAGGTTGAGGGCGGCCGCCGTCGCACCCACCGTGTCGGCGAAGGCCATGATGGCGCCGCCGTGCAGCCGGCCGCCGACCGTCGTCAGCTCGTCCCGGATCGTCAGCTCCGCCACGAGGCGGTCCTTCGTCGCGTGGACGAAGCGGACCCCCAGCAGCTCGGGCAGGTGGCCCCGGTGCCACCCGGTAATGACCGCGAGGTCGACGACCGCGGCCGCCGCGGCCTCGCGCGACAGTCGGCGCGGACGGCGCAGCAGTTCTCCGCCGCAGTTCGGGCACACGCCCGCCATCGCCGCCGTGCACGCGGCGCAGAACGTGCACTCGTAGCTGCAGACGTAAGCCTCGGCATCGGGGGCGAGCGGCGCCCGGCACTTCTCGCACGCCTCCTTCATCGTCATCGCGTCGGAGTCTAGGAGCAACGGGCGCACGGGGTCAAGCGATCGTGGTATAAGGACAATCATGCGACACCTCCTGAGCGTGCTCTCGTTCGACGGGGTCAACACGCTGGGGCTATGAAATCGTTCATGCTCACCTGTCCCTGCTGCCAGGGGCGGCTCACCATCGATCCGGAGCTGGAGGCCGTCATCGCCCACGAGGCGCCGCCCCGGACGCGCTCGACCAAAGATCTCGGTGCCGCGTTCGACACGCTCCGCTCGAAGTCCGCGGAGCGCGAGGAGCGGTTCCGCCAGCAGATGCAGGCGGAGGGACAGAAGGGCAAGCTGCTCGACCGCAAGTTCCAGGAGGGCCTGAAGAAGGCCAAGGACTCCCCCGACCCGCCGCGGAGACCGTTCGACTTCGAGTAGGAACATGGGGGGCCACGAGAACATGGGGGGCCCCGACATGGCCCCCCATCCCCCCCAACGCTCGGAGCGCCCCCGCGTCGCCGGGGCGCTCCTCGATACTCCGACAGGTCCCTAGATGCCCGCGGCGCCGGGCCTGCTCGACGACCTCTTACGGCAGGTCAGCCGGAGCTTCTATCTTTCCCTGAGGATCCTGCCCAGCGCGCTTCGCGAGCCGATCAGCCTCGCATACCTGCTCGCGCGCGCCGCCGACACGGTGGCCGACACGCGGCTCGTCCCGCGCGCCGAACGCCTCGGTCACCTCGAGGCCCTGCGCAGCGCCTACGCGGGCGCGCCCGCGGACGTGGCGGCACTTGCGCGGGGCTGCGCCGTGCATCAGCCGCACGAGGCCGAGCGCCGGCTGCTCGAGCGGATCGACGAGGCGTTGGGGCGGCTGCACGCGCTGCCCGATGATGACCGGGCGGCGGTCCACTCCGTCCTGGCCACGCTCACCTCGGGGATGATCTTCGACCTCGCCCGCTTCCCCGGTGAGGACGCGGCGCATCTGGCCGCCCTCGACACGCTCGAGGAGCTGGACCACTACACCTATCTCGTCGCCGGCTGCGTCGGACCCTTCTGGACGGCACTGCACGTCGCCCATCGTCCGCGGCTCGCCGGCTGGGACCTCGAGCGCATGAGCGCTCAGGGCATCCGCTTCGGCAAGGCGCTCCAGATGACCAACGTCCTGCGGGACGCGCCCGGCGACTTACGCAGCGGGCGCTGCTATCTCCCCGCGCGTGCGCTGGAGCCGCTCGGTCTGCGGCCCACCGACCTCCTCGACCCGAGGCTCACGCCGCGGGCCCGCCCAGTCCTTCGCCGTCTGGTGGCGCACACGCTGGAGCACTACGACGTCGCGTGGCGCTACACGCTCGCCATCCCGCGCGCGGAGTGGCGGATGCGGCTGGCGTGCGCGTGGCCACTGCTCATTGGTCTCGGCACCCTGGCGCTGCTCACGCGCCATCCCGATCCTCTCGCCGCCACGACGCCCATCAAGATCCCGCGCGCCGCCTTGCGCGCGATGCTGGCGCGCTCGCTCGTCGCGGTGTGGTCGAATACCGCGCTCCGCCGCGAAGGCGCGCGCCTGCGCGCCGCCGTCACCCTGGACCTCCGACACTGAATGTTGGAATTTCCGCTTGCGCTCGGCGACGCGTACCTGCACCGTAGGGCAGCGTACCGACCCGAACCCCGGGAGGACAGCCATGGAGCGGATGAACGGCGGCAGCGAGATCCCGATGGGCACGAGCGGCGACACCACCCCTCAGGCGCCTCCCCCGATGGCCCCGCCTCAGGCGCGGCCTCAGCGGACCGAGGCTCCCCGGCCGGCGGCGCCCGCGCGCGCTCCGGCCAAAGCAGCGAAGGCGCGGCCGAAGGCCAAACCGAAAGCCGCAAAGGGCGGCGCAAGGGCCAAACCGAAGAGCGGGGCAAAGGCCAAAGTCAAGGCCCGGACCAGCGGCGCCAAGAAGGGCAAGGCCCCGGTGTCGAAGAGCCGGCCGAAGGCCAAGCCCGTGCGCCGCAGGGGAAAGCGGCGCTAGGAACCGTCGGAGTATCGAGGACCGCCACGGCTTCGCCGGGGCGGTCCGAGCGTTTGGGGGAATGGGCCATGTCGGGGCCCCCCATGTTCCTAATCCCCTAATCCAGCGGTACCAGGGCCAGGAGGCGGTCGGGATCCACGCGCGCCGGGCCCACCTGGATCCCGAAGTGCAGGTGTGGTCCCGTCGCCCGCCCGGTCGATCCCACGATCCCGAGGGGCTGGCCACGGACCACGTGCTCTCCGATTTCGACGCGCGCCGCGTCGAGGTGGAAGTAGAGGGTGTAGAGCCCAAGACCGTGATCGACAACGACGAGACGCCCCGGGAAGAAGTGCTCAGCCACGAGCGCCACGCGCCCGTCGTTGACCGCCACCACCGGGGTCCCACGGGGAGCCGCGTAGTCGGTACCGCCGTGTGGGGTCCGCGGCTGGCCGTTGATGATCCGGCGTGAGCCGAATCCGCTACCCGGATCGTTGCCCGCGACGGGCCGGACGAAGGGGCCCCGCCAGAGGCGCTCGGGGGAGATCGTGCGATAGAGCGTCCTGAGGATTTCCCCTTCGGCCACGGCCCGTCGCTCGGTCTCGGGGTCGAGGTCGACCATCGGGACAGGCAGCGTCAGCCGCTGGACGGGGAAGTCCCGGTGGCGGACATTGAGCGTTCCGCGGGACACGCGCGGCTCGCGTCCGGGCTCGCGCACCTCCACGCGCCACGGCTCGGGCCCGGCCGCCCGCTCCAGATCGAACCCTACGAGCGCGGCGTAAGCCCCAGCGCCGGAGAAAAACGTGACCGGGCGTCCGCCCACCGAGCCCTCCACGATCGCGCCCTCGCCCGGCCTCTGCACTGTCAGGATTGCAACGTCGCCCACGCGGGGATGGGCAGGAATCCAGGAGACCTTGAGGCCGGGTTCGGCCGGTACCAGAACGGGAGCGGCGAGCAGTACGAGGACAGTGAGGGCGGGGACGGCGCGGCGGGTCACTCCGGGCGCTGCTGGCGCAGGAACTGCTCGATCTCCGCGACCAACTCGGACGCCGGCGGCAGATCGCTCTCGCCCCTCGGCGGGCCCGACTCCTCCTCGGCATCCTTCGCTTCGAGCTTGGCGATGTAGTTCGCGATCTTGGCGTTCTGGGCGATGATCTCTTTGAGATTTTGGTCGAACTGGCGCCCCGCCTCGTCGAGGTCGCTCAGGTCGGCCTCGGCGCCGAGCAGGCTGAGCACCCGCTTGACGAGCGCCAGGGAAGCCTTGGGATTCTCGATCCCGGAGATGTAGTGCGGGACATTTGCCCAGAGGCTGGCCGTCGCCACCCCACGATCTCGGCAGATCGTGTTCAGCACGCCGACGATCCCCGTTGGCCCCTCGTACCGTGTGGGTCGGAGACCGAGCCGGGCACCCAGCTCGGGATCCGACGCGCCGCCGACGAGCCTGATGGGCTTGGTGTGGGCGACCTCGGCGAGCAGGGCGCCGAGCGTCAGCACGAGGGTCACCTCGCACGTTCGCGCGAGCTGGAGCACCGTCTCGCAATAGGTGCGCCAGCGCAGGTGGGGCTCGGGAGCGACCCCGACGATGAGGTCGCGCTGGAGATCCGGGGACTGGGCGATCGAGAACTCCGTCGCGGGCCAGACGACCTCGCGCTCCGTCTCGGAGCCCGCCTTGAAGCGAACGTAGGGGCGGGACGCGCCGAAGTTGTAGAACTCCTCCGGATCGATCTCCGCGAACTTCTCACCGGAAAACGCCGCCGCCAGGTATCGGGCCGCCGTGGTGGCGGACTCCGCGGCATCGTTCCAGCCGGTGAAGGCCATGATGAGGATCGGTCGGCGCAAGGTCGTCGGCATCGAATGAATCTTCAGGGGGTCCATCGTCGAGAGGCGCCTCCGGCAGGCTCCTTAGAACACTGTGATGTCAAGTCTACCACGGCCACCGGCGGCGGGAGGCCCCGATGGTGGTGCGCGCTACGGGCGGCGAGCGCCGCGCGCGCCCGAAGGAATTTGACCCGTGCCGGCCTCCCCAAGTAGCATGGTGGCAGAGATTTTCCGAACGGAGGGTACATACATGCGGAGCGATCGTTTGAGGATCCTGCTAGTCGTTGGCGTGCTCCTGGCAATGGCGGGGTGTGCGACCAGCGAGGAGTGGGCGACCTGGAAGGCCCATCCCGCGCACTTCGCCTCGAAGGACCACATGTCGTTCTCGCTGCAGAACAGCGAGGGCTCGACGGCTCGGGTGACTCGCCAGGACATCGCGATGGCCCGGGACGAGAGCTGGTGGGGCAAGCCCATCACGGTGAGCCAGGACCAGATTCTTGAGCGTTAGGCGGGCGCTCGCGGGCGGGCTCGTCCTCGCCTGCTTGATGCTCGCCCAGGGAGCCGCCGCGGCTCCCAACGAAGACCGGGTCCTCCCCGTCGAGCAGTACACCTCCGACAAGGCCCGCACGCTGGCGACGACGCACGCCGGGGCGCTCCGGGAGCTGAACGCGGGGATCTACCACTGCATGCCGTGGGTCGAGGTCCAGAAGCACAGCATCGGGTTCTTCCGACCCAAGCACATCACCGGCGATGACCGCCATCTCTCCCTGCGGATCTACATCGAGCAGGACCCGTCGCCGGAGTTTGCCCGCCTCCGGGTGGAGGACCGCGCCTCCGCGATGTTCTCGCGCTACGTGGGTCCTCTGCTCCGGCGAATGACGAAGGATCCGGCCGTCGCCGCCGACCCCGCCCTCGACGGGTTCACCCTCATCCTCGAGTGGATGAAGCAGGCGCAGCGGGCGAGCGGCGACCGCCCGGTCCACGAGACGATCGCCATCTTCATCGAGAAGGCCGACGCCCGCGACTATCTCGCCGGTGCCGTCCCGATCACCGAGATGGCGGCCAAGACGCGGGTGCTCGGCTTCGATGGCGAGACGGCGCTCGGGGCGATCCGCCTCGCGGTGTGGGACGACAATTTCGTGAAGACCTACAAGGTCGCCAATTACGTTCTAGATCCTGGCGTCAGTTGCTAACGCCGCGCACGCGCTAGGAACTTTTTGAGCGCCTGGCGGAGCGAGGGAAATGCGATGGTTCGGAAGGGAAGCTTTGATTCCGGGAACCAGCGCACCTCCGAGACGTCGTCTGCGGATCCGATCGTGCCGGGCGCCAGCGTCACCTGGTAGATCGCCGTCAGGACGGGGAACCCGCCCGGCCCGTAACGGTCCGTCGCGAAGCCCAGAAGCCGTAGCCGGCGTGTGCCCACGCCCAGTTCCTCACGCAGCTCGCGCCGCATTCCTACCTCCGGCGTCTCGCCGGCCTCGATGAAGCCGCCGGGAAGATCCCACGCCCCGGCGTACGGCGGGTAGGCGCGCTTGGCGAGCAGCATGCGGCCCCGGCGGCGAATGATGGCCACGCTGGCGAAGACCGGGTTGTCGTAGAACGTCCAGCCGCAACGCGGGCACCGGCGGCGCCGGCGTCCGTGCTCGCTGATCGGGCGCAGGCGTGCGCCGCACGCCATGCAGAAGCGCGCCCGCTCCTTCACCGCCCGGGCCGCACCGCGACGGACGCGCGCTCGAGGGCGTCACGGACGCGCCCGGCGACGGCGCGCAACGCGCGGGCGGCCTCGCTTCCCGCCCGCGTCTGCACGAACGGCTCGCCGCGATCGGCGGCGAGGGCCAGCTCCCGGTCGAACGGCACCGCGCCGAGAAAGGGAATCTCCGCCTCCCGCGCGAGCGCACCGACGTCGGGACCGGGGAACAGGCCCGCCATGTTCTCGACGAGACCGAGCACGGGGACGCCGGTCCCACGCGCGACCGTGATCGACTTCTTCACGATGAGCTGCGAGACGTCGGAGGGAATCGTCACGATGATCGTCCCCGCCAGGCCGGGCACGAGGGACACCACCGTGGCCAGGCGGTCGGTCCCCGGCGGAAGATCGAGCACGAGCGCGTCGAGGGCGCCCCAGGCGGTGTCGGCGAGGAACTCGCGCAGCGCGTTGGCTTCCATCGTTCCCCGCCAGGTGTGCGCCTCGGCCTGGGTCGGCGCGTCCCACGTCAGCGGGGCCGCGTCGGACGGCAGCAGCAGGTCCA
>JBGPYK010000432.1:0-3222 GCA_041493245.1 Methylomirabilia bacterium
CGGGTCCCGAGATGCCGCCGTCCTTGCGGACGCGCCAGAAGTGCACGGCCATCAGGAAGGCCGCGATGAGCGGGATCCCGACGCAGTGCAGGACGTAGAAGCGCAGGAGGGCGCCCGCGCCGACGAAGCGCCCACCCAGCAGGCCGAAGCGCGCGTCGTTGGTCGAGGTGACCAGCGGGATGTCGCCGATCTTCAAGAGGCCCGTTCCGGGCCCCTGGATTCCGATGAGCGGAGTGGCCGAGGCCATGTTCGAGCCGACCGTGATGGCCCAGATCGCGAGCTGGTCCCAGGGCAGCAGGTAGCCGGTGAAGGAGAGCATGAGCGTCATCACGAGCAGGAGGACGCCGATGACCCAGTTGAACTCCCGCGGCGGCTTGTACGACCCGGTCATGAAGACGCGGAACATGTGGATCCAGACCGAGATGACCATGGCGTGGGCGCCCCAGCGGTGCACCTCGCGCATGATCCCGAATGGCACCTGCTCGCGCAGGTCGAGGATGTCCACGAACGCGTACTCGACCGTCGGCCGGTAATAGAACATGAGGAGCAGGCCGGTGAACGTCAGGACGAGGAAGAGGAAGAAGGTCACCCCGCCCGCGCACCACGTGTAGCGCATCTTGACGCCGGACTTACGCGTCTTGACCGGGTGCAGGTGGAGGACGACGTTGCCCAGCATCGCCAGGACGCGCTTGCGGTTGGTGTTGGGGATGCCCACCCGGAAGATCGACTTCCAGAGCTGGCTTCCGACGATCGATTCCTGGATCTGCCGCCATCGAGGAACCAACGGGACCTCCGCTTCTTACGGATCGGACCGGGTCAAACCATCTTGACGAAAGCCTTCGGGTCGCTCCACTGCCCGCGCTCGTAGAGGTAGCGCGTGGCCTTGTCCACGATGATCTGCCCGTCCTCGGGCGAGATCGCAATCTCGGCGCGCTCGAGCGGACGCGGGGCCGGTCCCTCGAAGTTGATCCCGGACACGTAGTAGCCCGAGCCGTGGCAGGGGCACTTGAACTTGTTCTGGGCCGGCAGCCAGTTCGGCGTGCAGCCGAGGTGGACACAGACCGCGACCAGGGCGTACACCGAATCGGTGTTGCGCACGATCCAGACGCCGTACTTCTCCTTCCACCGCTCGTCCACGCCGAGCGCATAGGTCGAGGGGTCCCCGGCTTTGAAGCGGGTCGGCGGCTCGAAGAGGACGTTGGGGAACATGAACCGCACCGTGGCGGTCAGGCCCGCGACCGTGGCCGCGGCAAAGCCCGTCCAGGCGAGCGTCATCCACTTGAGAGTGGAACGTCGAGTGACGCCGTCGATGTCGAGACCCGGCGCGGGGGCCGGCGCTCTGTTTTGGGCCGTGGACATGAAGAGAATTCAGCCTACCAGATCGAGCGCGCGGCGCTCAAGAACGGACGTCCTTCCCCGCGTCGCGTCGGCGGCGCGCTGGGCGGCCTCGCGCACCCGCAGGTTCGGGTCCTCCCGGGCGACCTTCTCGATCGCAGACAGGCTCCCGGCGTCCTTCAAGAGCGCGAAGGCCTTCAGGGCGCTCACCATCGCGGTCTCGATCTGGTCCGCGGACAGGGCCGCCTGCCCCGCGAGGGCCCCGCGGTCGATCATCGAGTGCAGGACAGGCAGGCCCGAGCGGTCGTGGAGCTGCGCGAGCGCGATCGCGGCGTTCCAGCGCACGTCGGCCGTCCGGTCCTCCGCGAGCACCTGGAGGCGTGGCACGGCGCCTTTGTCTGCGATCTGGCCGAGGACGTAGGCGGCCATCTTGCGCATGCCGGCGTCCTCCGACTGCGAGGCCTCGAGCACCGTGCCGAGCGCGCCCCGGTCGTGCAGAACGCCCAAGGCCCAGATCGCGTAGAGACGCGTCTCGGGATCCGGGTCTAAGGCGGCCGCGAGCAGGGCCGGCGCCGCCCCGGGATCGCCGAGCTTGCCGAGGACGAGCACGAGGTACCGCCGCACCATCGCGTCCTCGGGCCGCCTGCCGGAGAGGCCCTGGAAGACGCGGAGCGCCTCGGCCGCGAGTTTCTCCCGCTGAGGGCCCGCCGGGATCGTCCCGATCGAGCGCGAAAGCTCGAAGGCCGCCTGCCAGCGCCGGTTGGCCGAGCCGCCGCGCACCTCCTGCAAGTAGTCGGCCGGCGTGCGCTTCTCGAACGTCAGAAACGAGAACGCGAAGAAGATCCCGACGGCCGTGACGACGACCAGGAGCGGCACCAGGAAGAACCGGGCGACCGTGCTGCCGCGCGGGACATCGTCTTCGGCCCGGGTGTCGTCGGTCACAGGACCGGCAAGTACCTCTTCGCGTGGGTGATCGGGTTGGGAACGAATATGGCGTCCTTCTCGCAAACGGTCTCGCAGAGGCGGCACGAGACGCAGGGGCCGGCGTCCACCTCGGCGATCTTGTGGAACGTCTCATGGAACGGGTCTTCGATCAGGTAGATGCAGTCGAACGGGCAGATGTCGATGCAGAACTCGCAGCCCGTGCAGAGGTCGCGGTCCACGATGGCCTTGGGGATGTCCCTGGGCTTGACCTTTTCGACGAGCAGGCCCTGGTGGTCCTGGATGCAGGAGACAGGGCAGTAGCGGGCGCAGACCGAGCAATCGATGCACCGGTCGGCATGGATGACGTATTTTTCGTTCTTGTCGCCCGTGATCGTGTGGGTGGGGCACTTGATCTCGCACACCCCGCAGCCGATGCACGTCTCGGTAATGAAATGCGGCATACGGTCAAAAAAGTACCATATCGGTCTACCGGCGGGAACTTTCGCGGCGGGATTGCGTTGGAACTGTTGTAGGAGAAGGACTATGAAAGAGATCCGCGCTGTCGTCCTGGGCCTGCTCGTCGTCGTCCTCGTGGTGCTGGCGATCGCCTTCTGGCGCCGGCCGGCGGCCGAGTTCTCGCACGTCAAAGCGTACCGGGTGGAGGTCAAGGAAAGGGAGGGGGCCTCGACCCGCAGCGTCTCCTTCTCGATCCCCACGAACCTTATCGCGCGCATCGCCAAGTTCGCTCCGGTCGACCGGATCGGCGGCGACCTGCGGGCCGACTGGGGGCGGGGCGACGTGACGCCGAAGGAGATCCTCGAAGCCGCGGCCGAGAGCGCACCCGGCAAGCCGGGCGTCATCAAGCGGGCCGACTACACGATCGAGGTCACGCCCGACGGTGCCGCGCTCGAGATCACGATCAAGGACCACTGGGACAAGACGGTGCGCATCCGTCTGCCGCGC
>JBGPYK010000295.1:0-4211 GCA_041493245.1 Methylomirabilia bacterium
GGCCACCGGGGTGCCGACGGTGTGGACCTCGTCGACGGCGATGATCGGATGGGGCGGGACCTGCATGTTGGGCATGATCCGGTTCACCGGCATCGGGGCGAGGTGCCGCACCTCGTCGCCCGTGACGACCGCCACCACACCCGGCGCGCGCCGTGCGCGCTCGATGTCGATGCGGACCACGCGCGCGTGGGCGTGGGGCGAGCGCAGCAGGGCCACGTGGGCGCACCCCGGCGGACGGAGATCGTCCACGTAGCGCCCCGCGCCGGTCAGGAGGCGGTAGTCCTCCCGCCGCTTGAGGGGCCGCCCGATCCAACCGTCCGTCTGTCCGTCCGCGTGCGCCATGCAGATCTCCTATTCAACGTCGGGGGGAGCGACCGCCGCTCCCCCCGACACCCCCCAACGCTTACCGTCGTGGGCATTCATTCGCAGGTTCTCACTCCACACCGAGCGCTTTGAGGACGGCGCGCTGGGTGTCGATCACGTAGGGGTCGTCGATCTCCCGTGTCCGCGGGGCCTCGATGGTGAACTCCTTGGTGATGCGGGCGGGCCGCGCGCTGAGCACGTATACGCGGTCGGCGAGGTAGGCGGCCTCGAGCGCGTTGTGGGTGACGAAGACGACGGTCGCCTCGATCTGATCGCGGAAGCGCCGCAACTCGCGCCGCTGGGTGCGCGCCGTCAGCTCGTCGAGGTGGCTGAAGGGCTCGTCCATCAGGAGGACGTCGGGGGCGATGGCCAGCGCGCGGGCGATGGCGACGCGCTGCTGCATCCCGCCCGAGAGCGTGAGCGGGTACTCGTCGGCGAACTGCTCGAGCCCGAGTAGGGCCAGGACGTCGTACACGCGCACACGCCACTCGTCCGCGGGCACGCCGTCGGCGCGCAGCGCAAACTCCACGTTCTGGCGGACCGTGCGCCAGTTGAGCAGGCGCGGCCGCTGGAACACGTAGCCGATCCGATGGCTCTGGCGGTCCAGCTCGCGGCCGCCGATCCTGATGACGCCACCGTCCGGCGGCACGAGTCCGGCGAGCACGTTCAGGATCGTGGACTTGCCGCAGCCCGACGGCCCCACGAGGCACGCGAAGCCCCGCGGCTCCACCCTGAACGTGACGTGGTCGAGCACCGGGAGTGGCCGGCCGTTGCCCCGCCGGAAGCCCTTGCTGACGTCGAGGACCTCGAGCTGCACGATCAGACCCGGACGACCTGGCGCCAGCGGACGAGCCGGCGCTCGGCGGGCAGCATCACCGCGTACTCGAAGACGAACATCACCAGCGTGAACCCGACCGTCCACGCCAGCACGTCGTCCATCGAGGAGGCGGAGAAGCTGCGGTTGATCATGGCGCCGACCCCGCTCGACAGGCCGAACATCTCGGAGAGGACCACGACCTTCCAGCCGAGCGCGAAGCCCATGCGCACCCCCGCCAGGCACAAGGGCAGGAGCTGGGGCAGGATGACATCGCGCATCACCGACGACCACGGGACACGGAAGACGCGGGCCATCTCGATGAGATCACGATCGAGGCCCTTCGTCCCCTGCCACATGTTCAGCGTGAGCATGGGGAGCACGACCACGAAGATCGCGAAGATCGGGGTCATCTCCGTGATGCCGAACCACATGACGGCGAGGACCACCCAGCACAGGCCGGGAATGGTGAGCCCCACGAGGACCCACGGCTCGAAGACGCCCTCGGCCAGGCGCCACGCCCCCATCAGCGTGCCCGCGGCCACGCTCACCACGAAGGCGAGGACGAAGCCGGCCACGACGCGCTGGACGGTCACGCGCAGGTGGAACCAGAAGTCGGCCGTCCCCATCAGCTCGGCGAGGCGGACGCCGACCGCCGCGGGGCCGGGGAGCAGCGTCGGCGGGAGGAAGGTCGCGATCATCGCCCAGAGCACGAGCACGATCGCGGCGGAGAGCACCCAGACGGCGAGCCGGCCGATCTTCACTTGAGGACGGGGATGAACTCCAGTCCCGGTCCCTGCTTGATCTGCCCCAGCACCCTTACACCGCCTCCGTCCGGTAGAAGCCCAGCGCCTTGAGCAGCGGCACGTCCTGGAGCACGTACAGAATGGCCGGCCCGGCCCCCGGGTTGGCGTGCTGGTGCACGGCGCGCGGCGGTACCGCGAAGAAATCGCCCTCGCCCCACTCGTACGCGACGCCGTCGATCACGGTGCGCCCCGCGCCGCTGACCACGTGGTAGACCGCGCTCGACGTCTCCCAATGGGCGCGTGTGCGCACACCGGGGCGCAGCATCTGCAGATAGCAGCCGAGCGCCGGGACGACCGACCGCCCCGTCGCGGGATCAAGGTATTCCATGATGACGTCGTCGAACGGGTCCGGCGCGCCGCTCGCCCGGCGTAGCAGCGCGGCGTACGCGTCCGCCCACCGATAGTGCAGGTGACGCGCGGGCGGTCCCTCCCGCACCGGCTGCGCCTCGCCCGTGTACGCGTCCATGTGGAGGTTCTCGAGGTAGCGCACGACGGGGGAATCGAGGCCGTCGGTCCACATCACGGGCTCCGCACCCTCGTTCCCATGGTCGTGCCACGTCATGGTCGGCGTGATCACGAGGTCGCCCCGCCGCATGACGCACTTGTCACCCTCGATGGTGGTGTACGCGCCCTCGCCGTGCAGCATGAAGCGCACCGCGTTCGGCGTGTGGCGGTGCGCCGGCGCGACCTCGCCGGGCAGCAGGTACTGGACGGCGACGGAAATCGTGTGGGTGCTCGTCCGCTCGGGCACGCCGGGGTTGTCGAGGCGCAGGACGCGCCGCTCGGCGCCGCGCCCCGGCTTCATGAACTCCGGGCCGCGGCGAACCAACGGCTCGATCTCCGCCCAGAGCCAGAGCTTCGCCTGCATTGAAGAGGCCTTCGGTTGAATGAGCGGGCCGGGACGGCTCCACGGCGCGTCGAGCCCGGCGGCGCGCAGGCTCGCACAGTATTCCTCGAGACCGGTCACGGGCCGCGTCGTCTGAATCGCCATCACAGGCCTCCTACGAAAGTTCCCATGGGGTTTCGCCTCGGGGTTCAGGCCGCGCCCACGAACGCCTCGTACATCCCATCGGCGCAGATCCGGCGCGCGACGATGGCCCGACGCAGGGCGAGGAGGCCCCGTGTCTGCTCGGCGTCGGTGACCGCCACCTGCTCGAGGATGCGGACGGCACGCGCGCCGTGATCCTCCTCCACTTCCATGTGCTCGTAGTAGAAGTCGAGCGCCTCGCGCGGGAGACCGTAGTGCTTGTCCATCGCCGCCGCCATCCGCCCGGAGACGATGTGGTTGATCGATTCCGTGGCGATGTTGCCGCCGCACAGCGCCTCCAGCGTGGAGGAGCGCTGGAGCTGGAACAGCTCGTTCTTCTCGATGATCGTCGTCGGCAGGTACTCCGTGTTGAAGACCTCGTCGCGGCTCCAGCCCAGTCCCTCGCAGAGCCGGACGAAGAGGTAGGCGTGCGCGGTCTGCTTGCCGCCGATCGTGTCGTGGCCCCCCTCCTCGACCACGAGCGGGATGAGCGCGCGCTGGCGCTCGAGATCCTCCCAGGTCGGGGTGAAGCCGCCGACGGAGATGATCTTCCACGCCGCGTGGCGCAGGGTGTCGAGGAAGAAGCACCCCTGCTCTCGGACGACGTTCCGGACCTGGTCCCGAGAAAGCTCGCCGGCGCAGATCATGCGGAAGAGCCGGTGGTGCAGCCAGGGATGGGTGTCCCGCGCCTCCGTGAGGAGCGTCGCGGCGAACTCCCGTGGTGCGAGCGGCATGACGTCAGTCCTCCTGCGCCCGAGGGTGGGGACCGGGAGGCGTCAGTGTACGCCTACGCGGGCTTCCCCGCCCGGACGAGTGCGAGGTTCTCCTCGACGGTATCCGCGCCCGTGATGGCGCGGAACACCAGCTCGTCGACGACGCCGCGCCACCGGGCGAGCGCCGTCGCGACGGCGTCCGGGGTCGGGACGGCGATCGCGGTCTCCTCGGGCTTCACACCCATGCGCGCGAAGTTCGCCGCGTAGGCCGGGATCGCGGCGTAGCGTGCCGCCTCCTGGAGCAGGCGGTCATGCGCGGCGGGCCCGACGGCGAGCCGGACATACGCGAAGAGCGTCGGGGGCGGGCGCCGCGCCGCCGCCGCGCCCGCGCGCACCAGCTCGGCCGAGGCGCGCGCGTGCTCGGGCGTCAGCCAGTTGAAGAGCACGCCATCCGCGACCTCGCCGGCCAGGCGGCACATCTGCGGGCC
>JBGPYK010000560.1:0-2400 GCA_041493245.1 Methylomirabilia bacterium
CGCGCAGATCGGCCAGAGCAACGCCGACGTCCTGGCCGTGTGGCGCGGAAACTGTATCGACGAAGTGGACGGGCAACGGACGCTGCGGATCGTCGAGAAGCCGGAGGACATCCTCATCGTCGTGGCCGGTGGCGCGGGGAATCACTCGGCCTCGATCCCCGGGTGGTACTCGCGTTCGGTGACCCTGCCGATCACCCGCGCCGACGGCACGCCGATCCGCTCCGTCGCGGAGCTGAAGAAAGCCTAGAACCGATACAGCCTCGCCGGGTTGTCCACCAGGACCTTCTTGCGCAGCGCCGCGTCCGGCGCCCACAAGGCTAGCTGGTTCAGCACGAGGCCGTCGTCGACCTGGAAGACCGGCGTCAGCTCCGTCGGCTTGCGCCCGGGCGGCGTGGCCGAGTTGGGATGCGGCCAGTTCGTGCCCCAGACGCAGCGGTCCGGGTCCGCGGTGAGGAGCGCCTTGGCGAGCGGAATGAAGCCGGAATAATCCGCCCGCGGCCCGCCAGAGACCGAGATCTTGACGTAGGTGCTGCCCCCGCGCACCAGCCCGACCAGGTCGGCGAACCCCGGTTGATCCACGCCGAGCGTCTCGCGGGCGCCACCGTAATGGTCGATCACGACCGGCACCGGCGAGGCGGCGAGCGTGTCCTTGACCGCGGAGATCACCGCCAGGTTGGTGTTGATCTGGATGTGCCAGTTGCGTCGCTTCACGCGTTCGGCCGCCTTCTCGAACCGCTGGCGCGCGACGGTGGGATCGTTGGTCCCGCCGGTGGCGAGATTGAGCCGGATGCCGACGACGCCAACCCGGCCCATGGCGTCGAGCTCGCTCTCGGGGGTCTTGTCGTCGATGACCGCGACGCCGCGCGCATCCGCCCCCCGCGCCTTCATGCCATAGAGCGTGGACGAGTTGTCGGTGCCGTACACGCTGGGCGTGACGATCACCACGCGCTGGATGCGCAGCGCCTTGTGCAGCGCCGACATTTCTTCCGGCAGCGCCATGTCCGGGGTGTAGACGCGCCCCGCGAAGAACGGGAACTTCTCCGGGTCGCCGTGAATGTGCGTATGGCAGTCGCAGGCGCCGGCCGGCACGTCGAACGCAACCGCCGTGCTGGGCTGGGAGGCCTTGGCGAAGGCGAACGGGGTGCGCATCAGCGTTCCAGCGGCCACCCCGCCGATGACGATTTCGCGTCGTGTCAGCATGGCTCTCTCTCCCCCTGGTTGGTTTTACGTGATTGGTCTTGGGAGGAAGTTACGACCGGCACGCACCGAACGCAACCGCCGTAGCCGGAGATGTTCGCCCCGATCTGGAAGTCCTTGCGCGTGACGATGCCGTACCACTGCACGGTCTCGATGATGCGAAGTGTCGCCTCGACCCCGACCTGCCGCAGCTCGTTCAGGACGAAGGACGCCATGTGACCTTCCCGACTCGTCGGACTCGGGTGCGGACGCTTGACTCCGGGCCCGAGCTGAGGGACGTTTACCGCTGAGAGCTCACGCAGGATACGGCCTCGTGCCCGACCGGGGCGCCCCCGAGAACGACGACCGATGGGCCGGCGCCCGCGTGCGGTGCCGACCGATCCGGAGGACGACAACCATGGCAAACGCAACAATGCGGCGGCGCGATTTCATCCGGGCGGGTGCGGCGACGGCCGCGATGGCGGCAGTGCCCGCGCGAGCATGGGCGCAGGGGCCGCCGGCCAAGCGGGGCGGCACCCTGAGGCAGGTCGGCTTCGAGCCGCCCACGTTCGACATCCACGGCTCGGTGTCCTTCCAGACCCAGCTCATCTCGTCCTTCGTGCATCGTACGCTGTTCAAGTTCGTCAACGGCGCCAAGTCCGGGCCCTCGGACTTCACCCTCGCCTCCGACCTCGCCGAGAAGGCGGAAGCGTCCAAGGACGGGAAGACGTACACGATCACCCTGCGCAAGGGCATCCGCTGGGAAAAGCGGGCGCCCCTGAACGGCCGCGAGCTGGTGGCGGCCGACGTGAAGTACACCTGGGACCGCGCCGTCAAGAAGTCTGGCTACGCGAACCTGCTCGGCAAGATCGAGGGCGTGGAGACGCCCGACCCGTACACGGTGCGCGTGCACCTCGCCGACGCCTACGCGCCCTTCCTCCACAATCTCGCGGAGCCGTGGAACGCCATCCTCCCCCGCGAGGTCGAGGACAAGATGGGCGACTTCAAGGCGGCGGAGTCGCTCATCGGCTGCGGGCCGTTCGTGCTCGAAAAGTACGAGTCGGGGGTCAAGGCCGTTTTCGCGCGCAACCCCGACTACTACGAGAAGGGCCTGCCCTACGTCGACCGCGTGGAGTGGCTCTTCGTGAAGGACCGCGCCACCCAGCTCTCGCTCTTCCGCTCGGGGCAGGTCGATATCCCCTACTACGACGCGCGCATCCCGCG
>JBGPYK010000501.1:0-2784 GCA_041493245.1 Methylomirabilia bacterium
CCGCGACGTGCGGCGCGCGCAACCCGAGCCCGACGCGCGCCGCCGGCATCGCGCCGGCGCTCACGTCACCCTACCCGCCGGCTCGAGCCGCTACGCCTTCTTCGGCTGCAGGCTGCCGTTGACCACCCTGTCGCACGCCCCCTTGGGCATGTAGACCCACGCGTCGCCCTGCGCGTCGCGCTTGGAGGTGCCCGCGCACGACGAGTTCGCCGTCTGGCAGTCGTTCTTCCCCGCCTTGGCGATCCCGTAACACTTCTCCGCTTCGAACTTCGGCTTCGGCGCCGGGCCTCCCTCCGCTCCGAAGACGAACGGCATCGAGAACGCGGCGGCCACGGCCGAAACAACAAGGAACCGAGTCGTGTTCATGGATTCCTCCTGTTGTGGACGCACCGCGCTCGGCCACTCGGGCCGAAGCCGGGGCGCGCCCGGGTGTCGGACCATCTCTACGCCACACACCCCGCCGATGTGTCAAGGAAGTGTGAACTCGCACACGGTAGTCGAACGGTGACACGGCGGGAGGGGGGTGGACGGCGCCCGGGTGACCCATTCCCGATTCGCGAGACAACGAAACAGCCGGAGAGATTGGGAATGGCTCGCCGGTGATCGGAGCGCAGGCGGCTGTGGTCAGAGGACGCCGTCCGCCCGCCTCCCGCCGTGTCACCGTTCGGCGCGCGCGTCGCTCGTTCACGAATTGTCCAGGCCAAGGGCGCCAACGAAGCAGAAGGGCCTTTTTCAGCAGCCTGCCTAGACGAGCGGCCAGGGATAACCGTAGCCGGTCTCGTCCGCGGGGAAGCGCCCGTCCTCGACGAGCGCCCGGGCCCGGGCCAGCAGCGCCCGACCCTCCGCGGGATCGAGCATCTCCGTAACGGACGCCGGAAGCCCTGTCGCGAGCAGGCGGTCCAGGTCCTCGACGACATCGGCCGGAATCGGCTCGCCGGCGAAGTCCCAGATCACGGTTCGGAGCTTGGGCTCGACGTGGAAGCAGAGGCCGTTGTCGATGGCCCAGATCGCGCCGTCGGGCGCGAGCAGGCAGTGACCGCTCTTGCGGTCGGCGTTGTTGGCGACGAGATCGAAGGCGCAGATGCGCCGCAGCCGCGCGTGGTGCGCCTCCGCTTCGCGCAGCGTGAAGTAGTGCTGCTCGAAGTCGGCCTCCACGAAGCGCTGGAGCGCGCCCTCCCCCAGCGGCCCGTCGCGGCGCACGGTCGGCGGCACGAGCCCCCAGCCGAGTGCCTCCGAAAGGTGGTAGGCGGCGATCTCCCGCTTGAACAGGCCGGACGGGAAGTCCCAGAGCGGCCGCTCGCCGCGCGCCGGCTTGTAGACGCCGAGCGCCGTCGTGCCGTCGAGAGCCAGCTCGACCAGGAGCGTGACGTTCGAGCTCCAGGGCATCCGGCCCTTCAGCGTGACCGCTCCGCGCGCGAGGAGGTCCAGCTCAGGTGTTGGAGACGACGTGCCCATTGCTTCGCGGGCAGATGTGGCCGCCCGGATCGATGGCGCTCGCGCACATCGGACAGATGGGCCGCCCGCCCCGCATGAGCGCCCGTGTGCGCTCGACGAAGGCCGCGGCCTGCGCGCGCGTGACGGCGAAGCGCGCGGAAGCGGCTTCCTCGTCGGTTTCGTCCGCGGCTCGCTCCACGCCCTCGTCCTCTTCCTCCTCCTCTGCCGCCGCCGTGAGGATGACCACCACGCGCCCGTTCGGCTCGTCGTAGCCGATGCCGATCGAGCCCACCGCCCACACCGCGTCGACGGGCTCGAGGAGAGCGACGTCCCCAGGGGCTGCCTCACCGGTGTCGGGCAGACGGTCCAGCAGGCCCGCGAGGTGCTCGCCGAGGGCGCGGACCTGCTCCTTCTCGCTCTTGAGCGTCACCAGCGTGCCCCGCTCGCGCGCCTGCACGTAGAACACTCGCTCACCCGGCGGGCCGACGGCGCCGGCCGTGAAGTGGTCGGGACGCTCGAGGTCGAACGAAGGGTTCATGCGAGGCCGTACGCCCCGAGGTCGCCGTCGACCGAGTTGAGGGCGAGCACGAAGGCGCCGTCGCGACGGTAGCCGATCGCCGTGATCGAGGCGGGGGCGATCACGATCCGCTGGAAGAGGTCGAGGGGCGTGCCCAGCGCGTGGGCGACCACCGCCTTGATGGGATCGGCATGCGAAACGACGACGATCGCCTCGCCCCGATGGCGCTCCTCGAACCTCGCGACCGCCTCCGTCATCCGCGTCTGCATCTCCACGAACGATTCTCCTCCGGGAAACCGAAAGCCGCTCGGATGGCGCTGCACGACGTCCCACTCGGGGCGCCGGCGCGCCCGCTCCAGCGTCAGCCCCGTCCAGTCGCCGATGTCGAGGTCGGCGAGGTCGCGCTCGATGCGGAGGGCGAGGTGCCGCGCGCGGGCGATCGGCACCGCCGTCTCGCGCGCGCGCTCGACCGGCGACGAGTACACCGCCACCACCCGCGGGAGCGCGCCGATGCGCCGCGCCACCGCCTCCGCCTGACGCCGGCCCTCGTCGGAGAGGTGCAGCCCCGGCGCGCGGCCCGGCAGCTTGACGCCCGTCGTGGGCGTCGTGCCGTGGCGGACGAACAGAACGAGCGTCGGGCGCGCAGCAGTCTTCGGCACGTCAGGCGACGATACCGCCCCGCCCGCGTCACTGCAAGCGGGCGCGGCGTGAGCCGCCCGAGCAGGACGGCGCCGAGGGGCTGCGGCGCTACCTCCGGGTGAAGGGATGACGGACAGCCCGCTTGCACGAGCCGTGAGGCGCGTCTATGATCAGCGCGCCTCGCAGGCGGATCG
>JBGPYK010000076.1:0-8618 GCA_041493245.1 Methylomirabilia bacterium
CGATTACGTCGCCGGCGGCAAAGTAGTCGTCGCCTTCATCGAACCAGGCGTCGCCAGATCACATGGAGCATCAGCCGACCTGGTTAAAATAGACTAGCGGGCTGAATCGAGATATCAGGGAAACCCTGTGGCTTCATGCGAAGATACCGGGGAAACCCCGACAAGATCAGCGCTTGTTCCGGCGAGTGTCCTTCCCCGGACGGAGGAGCCCGGTCTCCAGGGCGAAGCGGACGAGGTCGGCGCGGGTCCGTAGGCCGAGCTTCTCCACCAGGCGCGCCCGGTGAGTTTCGACGGTCTTGACGCTCAGGGAGAGCCGGTCGGCGACCTGCTGATTCGTGTATCCGCGAGCCACCAGCTCGAGCACCTCCCGCTCGCGTCGGCTCAGGAAGCCCGTGCGGCGCCGAGCGGCGCCTTTCTCCGATAGAACGCCTAGAGTCGAGCCGGCACCGCGGCCAAGGTCGACAACCGTGCGGCCCCTGTGGACAGCGCGGAGCGCGGACAGGAGCCCCGAACTCTTGACTTCCTTGATGACGTGCCCGGACCCGCCCGCGGCCAGAACCGCGCGCGCGTACGAGGGGTCATCATGCATCGTCAACACCAGCACCCGCGTCCGGGGGCTTTCCCGCCGGATGCGCTCGATGGCCTCGATGGTGCTCCCTCCCGGCATCGTGATATCGACGAGGCCCACGTCCGGTCGGATCGCGACGGCCTTCCGCACGGTGTCCGGGACGTCGGCGGCCTCGCCCACGACCTCCATGTCCGGTTGGGAGTTGATCAGCATCTCGAGTCCCGTTCTGAGGACCGCGTGATCATCCGCGATGAGGATCCGAATCTTCGCCAAGGCGCCTGAGTATGCACGGACAGAGCGAGGCGGACTATCGGGGAAACCCCGACGGAGCTACTCGATGGAATGAGCGCGGTTGGATTTGCCCGGCCTCAGGAGCCCCGTCTCGAGGGCAAAGCGGACGAGGTCGGCGCGGGTCTTGAGTCCGAGCTTGTCCCGAATGCGCGCGCGGTACGTCTCCACGGTCTTGATGCTCACGGACAGCCGGTCGGCGACACGCTGATTCGTGTGTCCCTGGACCACCAGCTCGAGCACGCGCAGCTCGCGCTGGCTCAGCCGCGCCGGCCCGCGTTGCCGCGCCGGGCCGCGCGTCGCCCCGCCAAGCAGAGCGTTCTCGGCCGAGTGGCCGGCGAGGGAGAGGTCCACGAACGTGCGCCCCCTGTGGATCGCGCGGATCGCCGCCAGCAGCTCGGAGCTCTCCACTTCCTTCACGACGTGCCCGGACCCGCCCGCCGCCAACGCCGCGCGCACGTACGCGGGATCGTCGTGCATCGTCAGGACCAGCACCCGCGTCCGAGGGCTCCCCTGTCGGATCCGCCCGATGGCCTGGATACCGCTCCCTCCCGGCATCGTGATGTCCATTAACACGACGTGCGCTCGGCTCTCGATGGCCTTGCGCACAGCCTCGTGGGCATCGGCGGCCTCGCCCACGACTTCCATGTCCGGCTGGGCGCTCAGCAGCATCTTGAGTCCTGCTCTCAGGACCGCGTGATCATCCGCGATGAGGATCCGAATTTTCGCCATCGTGCGTCTCGGGCAGCGGAATTTCGACGATGATCGTGGTCCCGTTCCTTGGCGCCGACTCGATCGTCACGGAGCCGCCGAGAAGCGCGGCGCGCTCACGCATGCCGTGAAGGCCGAAGTGCTCCGAGGCGCCTACGTGACTGAGCGTTGCCTCAACGTCGAAGCCACGGCCGTCGTCGCCGACGGTGAGGCGGGCGGACGATCGCCTCCGCTCGACGGCGATGGCGACGGCCTTCGCCTCCGCGTGCTTGGCAACGTTCGTGAGCGCCTCCTGCACGAGGCGGTACAGCGCCGTCTCCGCACGCGACGGCAGGCGCTCGTCCAAGCCCCGCGCGCGGACATCCACTCGGATCCCGCGGGAACGAGCAAACTCGGCCGCGTACCGCTCCAGCGCCGCGACCAGCCCCAGGTCGTCGAGCACGCTGGGGCGCAGCCCCCAGGCCAGGCGCCGCACCTCGCTGATGGCCCGCGCCGCGAGCCCACGGAGCTCGCCCGCCTGCGTCTTGGCCGCTTTGAGTGTCCGCGCGTTCTCCAGCGCGCTCAACCCCACGACCAATGATGCCAGGGACTGGCCTGTCTCGTCGTGAAGCTCGCGGGCGATGCGGGCGCGCTCCTCCTCCTGTGCCGTCAGCACTTGATTGAGGAGCTGCTGGCGGAGCTGCGCCGCCCGCATCCGCTCAGTGATGTCGCGGGCTATTCCCTCGATGGCCACGACGTTGCCGGCCGCGTCGTGGATCGGCACGTTCCGTAGCTCAGCCCAGATGCGGGCTCCGTCTTTCCGTCTCCAACGCAGCACGACGGGCTGAGCGAACGCGGGCGGAAACTGTCTGAGGGCCTCAAGGAACTGCCGGTCGTCGCGATGCACGATCTTGAAGCCGAGGTCGGGGTCGGCGTAGTACTCCTCCGGCGTGTATCCGGTCACTGTGGTGGCTGCCGGACTGACGTACTCGAACCCGGGTGTGGGAATCAGACGGTAGCGGTAGACCACGTCCTGGGCGTTCTCGGCCAGGCGGCGAAAGCGCTCCTCGCTCTTGCCTAGCGCCTCCTCCACCCGCTTGCGCTCGATCGCCGTCCCCAGCGTATTCGCCACGGCCTGGAGGAAGTGAACGTCGTCTTTCGTGAACGCCCGGCGGCTCGTCGTGTGCGCGCCCAGAACGCCGTACGGCCGGTCGTGACCCTGGATGATCACGCTCACACCGCTCACCACGCCGTGATCGTGAAGGAGCGGCGGCCCGGTGAACCGCCCCTCCCGGCGCAGATCCTCGACGATGACCGGCTCTGGCGAGAGCAACGTGTACCCCGCCTGCGATTCCGTACCCGCGGGGACCGTGGCCCGTCCGACGAGCCGTTCCTTCCACCCCACGCCAGCCCGTAACTGTAGCGCTTCGCCGTTCGGGAGAAGCTCCAGAACCTTGCAATACTCCACGGCGAGGACTCGAGCGACAAGAGTCACGGCGTCGTTCATCAACGTGGAGAGGTCGGCTCCCGCGAGCGCCTGCTGCCCGATCTGCACCACGGCGGCCTGCTGCTTTGCGCGGCCCTCGGCTTCGTCGCGGGCCGTCTGCTCGCTCGCGAACAGCTCGGCGTTCCTGATGGCGATGGCCGCGTGGTCGGCCAGGAGGTTCAGCAGCTCCTTGTCCTCCAGCGTGAACTGGCGCCGCGTGCCGTAGAGGATGCCTAGAACGCCGACAACGCGGGCCCCCGTCACCAGTGGGATCCCGGCGTAGGCGTGAAGACGGGCCTCTCTCGCGAGCCCTTGGTCCAGCCACCTGGGGTCCTCCTGAACGTCCAGGAAGTACTCCGGTGTGCGCGACACGAACACCCTGCCCGCGAGGCCGCTGCCGTAGGGGAGCGTGACGACCCGGCTCATCATCCGCTCAACGCCGGGATCAAGACCGGAGCTGTGCTCGATCCGGAGAACGCGCCTCTGGGGATCGTCCACCCACACGCGAGCGAGCTTCGCGCCGAGGAGCGTCACCGCGCTCTCGGCAACGGCGCGGCACACTTCCCGGCTCCCGCGGGCCGAGGCGATGAGTCCGGTGAGCTTGGCGAGAGCCGTAAGCCTCTGGGCGCGCTCCTCCGCGCGTCGGTGCAGCTCGGCGCTTTCGATGGTCAGCGCGGCTTGATTGGCGATGGTGACGGCGAGGTCGATTTGGTCCCGGCGCCACTTGTAAGGGCCTTCGGTCCGGTCGAGGTTCAAGATCCCGATGACCTCGTCTTTGTGGATCAACGGCACCACGAGGACCGACCGGACGCCGAACACCTCCACCCAGTCGCGGGGGATTCGGTCGCTCGCCTCCGCAGCCTCGATCACGACCGGGTGCTTCGTCCGCATGGCCTCGGCATATGCCGGAATCTCGTCCGCATCGGCGGCGCTCAGGGTCGTGAACGTCGCCCACAGGGCGGTATCCCGGTGTCCGTCGGCGAACTGACACATGACGGGCACGAGACTCTTCTCAAGGATAAAGCGCATCGTGCAGCGCGTGGCGCCGACGGCCCGGGCCGCTTGCTGCGCGATGACCTTCAGGATCTTCTTCGACTCGAGCGTCGAGCCGAGCACCCGCGCGATCTCAAGAAGAGCTTCTGTGGAACGGCGCCGGCGCTCGCTCTCCTCGAAGAGCCGCGCGTTCTCCAGCGCCAGCGCCGCTAGATCGCCGAAGGCCTGGGCGAGGCGGATCGCCTCCTCATCAAAGACCCGCCCGGCGCGGTCTCCAACCGTCAGCACGCCGATCACGGTGCCCTTGACGATGAGCGGCACCGAGAGCAGCGCGCGAAACGGCGCCTGCTCCAGGCGGGACCGCAGCTCGGGGCCCAACACGATCTGTCGATCGGCGAGTACGTCCGAGGTCGCCACGGCGCGACGTTCCTGCACGGCAGCGCCCGCCGTGCTGGTCCCTCGCGGAACGACCCAGCTGCCACGAAAGCCCAGCCCGACGTCCCCGCGGAAAACCACCGGGACCAAGTCGCCCGACTCGGGCTCCAGCTGATAGACGGCGGCGTGGCCAACGCTCAGCAGACGGCACACGCTGTCCACGATTCGCTGCGCCACCTCCTGAACATCGAGCGATGAAGAGAGGGCGCACCCGATCTGCTCCAGGGCCGCAGTCGTCTGCTCCGCCCGCTTGCGCTCGGTGATGTCGATCATCACGCCGCGGCGTTGCAGGACGTTTCCCGTCGTGTCTCGAATCACGCGCACGACTTCGTGGAGCCACACCTCGCGGCCGTCCGCGGCGACCATCCGGTACTCGAGATGGAAGTCGCGCTTCCCCGCTGTCCCTTCCCGGCATGCGGCAACGGTCCGCTCGCGGTCGTCCGGATGGATCGCGCTTGCCCAGAACCCGGGCTCCGTGACCCAGCGCACGGACGGGTAGCCCAGCATCGTTTCGGCCCGCTGGCTGACGAAGGTGAACCGCCGGGGGGAGGTCTCCGCGTCCGCTTCCCAGACGATCGCGTCGAGACTCTGGACGAGATCGCGGCACCGTTGCTCGGAGGCCTCGGCGGCGGCGCGAGCCTCCTGCTCGTGGGCGAACGACTGGATGTTCCGGATGGCGATGGCCGCGTGGTCGGCCAGCCGTTCCAGGATTGCCTCGTCTCTGGCCGTGAAGGGGCGGGGGGAGCGATTGGCTACCGAGAGCAGCCCACCAATCCGGTCCTCAACCCGGATCGGGACGACGAGACCCGCGATGATCCCTTCGGCTCGGACCACGTCGAGGTAATCCTTGCTGATGCGCGGATCCTCGGCGTAATTGTCGGTTCGAAACGGGCGTCCGGTGAGAAGAACCTGTCCCCCAACTCCCTTTCCGGGGTCGGCCCGGACCTGGCCTCGCCACCGGTAATCGGCCCGGGCCAGGTATGCGAACACCATCGCCTCAGATCCGGGCTCCCGGAGCGCGATCGAGGCCAGATCGGCGCCAGCGACCTCTCTGGCCGAGTCGACAATCCGCTGAAGCACGGCTCGAAGGTCGAGCGAAGCGCCGATGTCCCTGGCCAGGCTGGCGAGGACTTCTGCCTGCTTCCGCCGCCGCTCGGTTTGCTCGTGGAGCCGCGCGTTCTCCAGTACCAGGGCGGCTTGGGCGGCGAAAGCTTGAGCCAGCTCGATCTCCTCCGCATCGAACATCCGCCCTTTCCGCTCGCCGACACCGAGGGCGCCGATCACGCTGTCGAGAACGACCAGCGGGACGGCGAGCACGGCGCGATACCCAGCGGCCGCGATGCGCGAGCGTGAATCGGGAGTGAGCGTGATGCGAGGGTCGTTGAGGACGTCGGGTGAGACGACCGCACGATGCTCGCGGAGGGCTAGCCCTCCCGCGCCGGTCCCACTCGGGAAGACCACGTTCCGGCCGAAGATCGGCCCGACTTCACCGGAGACCGCCACCGAGACGAGGTCTCCCGACTCGGGCTCGAGGCGATAGAGCGCGGAGGTCTGCGCGCCGAGCAGGGCACGAATGCTGTCCGCGATACGCTGGCTGACCACATCCGGGTCCAGCGTCTCGGTAAGAAGCCTCCCCACGTCCGCGAGGGCCTCGGCCGCCCGGCGGCGCTTCTCGCTCGTCATGAACAGACGGGTGTTGTGGATCGCCGCGGCGGCCTGGGCCGCCAGCAGAGTGATGATCTCCTGCTCCTCGCCGGTCGGGGGCGAGCCGGCCGGGAAATAGGCGTTCAGCAGACCGAGGACGTCCTCCCCAATCTGGATGGGGACCTGGTAGGACACGGTGAATCCCCGCGCCACGCACCAGTCCACGGCGACTGCGCGGGGGTCGGCCCCGACGTCCGGGACCAGCAGCGGTCGACGCGACTCGGCAACGACGTCCACCAGCCCGACGCCGAACGGCAAGACGGACGGCAACCCTTCCGCTCCGCCGCCGGCACCGCACACGGCCATCAACCGGTAGCCTCCGGCGTCGCGATCGACCAGGCAGATCGCGCAGTGGCTGTCGGGGCGCAGAACTGCCACGGCGTCGGTAACTCGCTCGAGGACGGCTTCCGGCTTCTCCGCGCTGAAGACCGAACGGAAGATCTCGAAAGCTTGGCGAAATCGATCGTGGCTCGGACTGTCGTGCGCCACGGCCAGAGTCTACGCTTGATCAGCAACGCGCTCGCCGGGAATCTCTGCCGGTGCACGGGCGACTCAAGAATCCCCGACGCGGTGGAAGCCGCGCTGCGACCGGGAGGGCGCGCGTGAGCAAGAACGAGTTCCCGGTCACCGCCCGGGGTCGCGGGCGAGCCGCCGGCGCGCCCGTTGAGAGACCAGCACCGCCAGGAAGCACGCCACGCCCAGCACGTCGCTCGCCGCCCCCGGGAAGATGAGGAGGAGCGCGCCGGCCAGGAACGCGGCGCGCTCCCATGCGCGCAGCGGCGCCACGAAGTACCCGATCAGCCCCGCCCCCAGCATGACGATCCCCAGCGTGGACGCCGCCGTACGGAGCACGACGTGCGCGACACTCGCGTTCACCAGCATCAGCGCGGGGTCGTAGGCGAAGCTGAAGGGGATGATGAAGCCGGACAGCGCGAGCATCATCGCCGTCCACTGGGTCCGCCAGACGTCGGCCCCGGCCAGCGACGACGTGGCGTAGGTGGAGATGGCGGTCGGGGGCGTCAGATCGGCGAGGATGCCGAAGTAGAAGACGAACATGTGGGCGACGAGCTTCGGCACGCCGAGCTGCACGAGCGCGGGCGCCGCCATGATCGACGTGATGATGTAGGTCGCCGAGGTGGGCAGCCCGGTCCCGAGGACCAGCGCGGCAAGCATCGTGAGCACGAGTGTGAAGAAGAGGTTGCCCTGCGCGATGCCGACGATCCCGCTCGCGAGCTTGAGGCCGAGCCCGGTGGCGGAGACGACGCCGACGACGATGCCCACGGTGGCGCAGGCCAGCGCGACGGGCATCGCGTTCTGCGCGCTGTCGATCAGCACCGCGACCGCGCGGCCGAGGCCGATCCGCGTGTCCTTCCGGAGCTGGCTCATGACCAGCGCAGCGATGAGCGCCCAGAAGCCGGCGAAGAGCGGCGAGCGGCCCTCGACGAGGAAGTACACGAGCACGGCCGGGCCCACGAGGAGATGAAAGTCGCGGCGCAGGACGACGCCGAGTCGGGGCAGCTCGGCCCGGGGCAGCACGGGCAATCCCTGGCGGGCCGCCTCGAAGTGGACCATGACGCCGACGGCGACGAAGTACAGCACGCCGGGGATGGCCGCGGCCACCGCGATCGTCGAGTAGGGCACGCCGAGCGTCTCGGCCATGATGAAGGCAGCCGCGCCCATGACGGGCGGGATGAGCTGGCCGCCCATCGAGGCCGTCGCCTCCACGCCGGCCGCGAAGCTCGGACGGTACCCGGCCCGCATCATGAGGGGAATCGTGAAGGCGCCGGTCGTCACGGCGTTGGCGATGGCGCTGCCGTTGACCATCCCGAAGAGCCCGCTCGTGATGACCGCGACCTTGCCCGCGCCGCCCCGCGTGCCGCCGGCCACGGCCAGCGCTCCGTCCGTGAAGAAGCGCAGCAGACCGCCGTGGGACATCACCGACCCGAAGACCACGAACAGATAGATGAACGTCGCCGACACGAGCGTCGGGATGCCGAAGATCCCACCGGTCGTGAGCGTCTGCTGATCGACGAGCTTCAGGAACGACTCGCCCCCGTGCGACAGGAACCCCGGCAGCCAGGGACCGGCGAAGGCGTAGACGACAAACGCGAGCGCCAGGACCACGAGCGCGGGGCCGATGTGCCGGCGCGCGGCCTCGAGCAGGAGGAGGGTGAAGAGCACTCCGACGACGACGTCGATCGTCTGCGGGTCGTCCACCATCGCCATGCGGGTGGTGAGCCGCTCGTTGTGGACGAGGTAGTGGGCGGCGCAGGCGAGCGCCAGCAGCGCGCCGAGTCCGTCGAGCCAGCGCCGCGGCGTCTGCCCGCGCAGGCGCGCCGCCGCCTCGGGTGAGTCGGGCGTCGGAACCGTCAGGAAGCCGAGCGCGACCGCGAAGGCAACGTGGACAGGAAGCTGGATGAGGAGATCGTAGAGCCCGGCCTGCGCCGTGTAGAG
>JBGPYK010000435.1:0-3202 GCA_041493245.1 Methylomirabilia bacterium
ACCGATCAGCGCCGACACCCGCGCGACGCCGAGCACGAACGTGAGGGCGAGCCGGCCGCGGTAGCCCCGCGTCTTGCCAAGCAGCGTGGCGAGCACGGGGCCCCAGCCGAGGCTCCCGGCGCTGACGATGGCGTCGTCCGCCTCGTGAGGCTGCACGCCATCGCCGTCGACGTTCGCCGGCTCGGGAAGCACGACACAGTCTCCATCGCTGATCGTCGCCGTCCGTGGACCGACGGCACCAGCTGCCGCGCCGTCGCGCGCCTGGCCGGCCATGAGACGCATGTAGACATCGCCGCGGGCGAGCAGATCAGCGTGCGTGCCCTGCTCGACGACCCGTCCCTGGTCGAGCACGAGGATCCGGTCGGCATCGACGACGCTGGACAGGCGATGAGCGAAGACGAGGGTGGTGCGCCCCGCCATCAGCCGGTCGAGCGCCGTCTGGATGAGGGCCTCGCTCTCCGCGTCCACGGAGGAGAGCGCCTCGTCGAGCACGAGGATGGGCGCGTCGCGCAGGAGCGCTCGCGCGATCGCGATGCGCTGGCGCTGGCCACCCGAAAGCCGGACACCACGCTCGCCGACGACCGTGGCGTAACCCTGGGGCAGGCGGACGATGAACTCCTCGGCGTTGGCGTCGCGGGCGGCGGCGTGCAACTCGTCGGCGGTGGCGTCGGGCTTGCCCATGCGGAGATTTTCCTCGACGGTACCGTGGAAGAGCCACGTGTCCTGGCTGACGACGGCGATGCGGCCGCGGATCTGCTCGAAGCTCAGCTCGCGCAGGTCGCGCCCGCCGACGGTGACGCGCCCACGATCGGGGTCGTGGAATCTGAGAAGAAGTCGGGCGATGGTGGACTTGCCGGAACCGCTCGGCCCGACGATGCCCACCCGCTCTCCCGGCCGCACGCTGAAGCTCAGGCCCATGTGCGCGGGACGCCGAGCACCGGGATAGGAAAACATCACGTCCTCGAACGCCACGCCGGCGTCGGTGGGCTCGGGCCCGGGCGAGCGGTCGCTCACCGCCGGCGTCGCATCGAGGAGCGCGAAGATCCCACGCGCGGCGGACAGCCCCAGCATCCCCTGGTGGAGCAGGATGCGCAGCTCACGCAGCGGCCGGAACACCTCCACGCCGAGCATCAGGATCACCAGCAACGCCGCCAGCGACATCGCGCCGGTGCCGACGCGCCAGGCGCCCAGCGCGAGGGCGGCCGCCGCACCCACCGCGATGCCGGCGTCGGTGATCCCACGCGCCAGGGTGTTGGTGCCGAGCACCCCCATGGTGCTCTGGAAGAGATCGCGGGCTCGCTCCTCGAGGCTGCGCGCGCGCGCGCCGCTCTGACCGAACGCCTTCAGCGTCGACAAGCCCTGCACCGCGTCGAGGAAGTCGGCGCCGAACGCCGCGTAGGCGCGACTACGGGCGAGGCTGGTCCGCCGGTCCCAGCGGTGCCAGAGGGCCGGCGCGAGCAGGACCACCAGCGCCGCGCCCAGCAGCATGAGCGCGATCGGCAGATCCACGAAAGCGACGAAGGCGAAGATGAGGAACGGCGTCAGGGCGGCGACGAAGAGCTGAGGGAGATACTGGCCGAAGTAGACCTCGAGCTGCTGTACGCCCTCGACGAGCGAGAGCATGACGTCGCCGGTGCGGGCGCGAGCGAAGTGGGCGGGCCCGAGATCGGCCACGTGGACGTAGAGCATCTGGCGCAGCCGCTCCTGGACCCGCGCGGCCGTGCGATGCGCCACCATCGTGCGCGCGTAGTCAAGCGCGCTCCGCCCCGCCAGCGCGGCCGCCGTCAGCACGACGGCGGGGGCGAGCGCGGCCAGCGACTCGCCCGCGAGCACGCGGGCCAGGAGCCAGCCGAGGAGCGCGAGCCGGGCGATGCCGGCGGCGACGGCGGCGAGGCCGACGAGAACCGTGGCCGCGATGCGGCCGCGCACGCCGGCGGTGAGCGCCCACAGCCGCGGGTCGAGATACACGGGCGTGTCAGTGCAGCGTCAGCGGCCGCCCGGCTTGGCCTTCCACGCGTCGACCTTCTGCTGGAGGCGCGGCAGCCGGGATTCGCGGTCGATGATGAACCGCTCGTGCGTCCCCTCGCCCGCCTTGTCCATCTCGTCGTGGACCTCGACCTTGAAGGCGAGGCGGCGGCGATCGACCTCCGTCAGCTCGACGGTAATGGTCACCGTCATGCCCTCCGGCGTGCCGGCGAGGTGCTTGATGTTGACGACGGTGCCCACCGTGGTCTGCCCCGGCTTGAGATGGGGCTGGACACACTGGATGGCCGTCTGCTCGATGAGCCGGATCATGTCGGGCGTCGCCAGCACGCGGATGGCGTCGCCGCGCAGGTGCGGCGGCGTCATGTCTTCGGTGACGGTCACGGACTGGGAGTGCTTGAGACCCGGTACCAGTTCCATACGCTCCTCGCTCGACTGTCGCTCTCGACGTCGTCGGCTGTACGGATCAGCCGCGTCGCGATGATCGGGTGTCGCTCGGGGCAAGTCAAGCGAGCGCCCGGATCCACACTGACCCACGACGATAGTCTATGATGAATAGCAGGACGAGACCCGTCGTCACGGGACGAATGGAGGAAACCGTGAAGAGACTCGTGCTCGGTGCGCTGCTCGTGGCAGCCGTCGCGGTACCCGTTCACGCGCAAGTGCGGGTGGGCGTCGACATCGGGATCAGACTGCCGGGGCCACCGGCCTTCGTGGTCATCCCGGGATCTCCTGTCTACCACGCGCCACGCGCTCCCGCGAACGTCTTCTTCTACGGCCATCAGTACTGGGCCTTCGCCAACGGTGGATGGTACTTCGGGCCAACCTGGAACGGTCCGTGGGCGGGGGTTGAGCATGCGTACGTCCCGGCACCGATTCTCCGCGTTCCCGTCCGGTACTTCCCCGCGCCCCCTCCGCACTGGCAGGGATGGCGGCGTGATGGACCGCCGCAGTGGGAGCCACATCACGGACGCGACTGGCGCGAAGAGGCCCACGAGCGTAGCTGGCGCGAACGCGAGGAGCGGCACTGGGGCGAGAGAAGGGGCTGCCCGCCAGGGCTCGCCCGGCAGGGGCGTTGCTGAACCCCCGGATCACCCGGGGCGGCGCTCGACGAGGCAGCTCTGGAGCGAGACGCCGACCGCGCCCCGGCCGTCCCAGAGGCGCGCGCGGGTGAGCCCGACGCCGTGGGCTTCCGCCACGGTGGCGGCATCCAGGCACA
>JBGPYK010000231.1:0-4885 GCA_041493245.1 Methylomirabilia bacterium
ATCTCAGTCATAGACGCCCGTGAGCGACCAGCGTTTGGTGAGGTGGTCGTGGACGAGGCGGCAGAGACGGGTGTCGGTGAGGAGGACGTCCCATTCATCGCGGGCCCAGGCGCGCGTGTCCCACCATTCCCCGGAGGTCCGCCAGGGACCGGCGCTGGCGAGCACACGCACGGTGACGCCCCCGCCCCGCACGGAGCGCGGGCGCGCGCCGTCCGTCTCGACGTCGACGGCCGTGGGTGGCTCCGCGCGTCGCAGCACCATACGCGGCTCCGGCTCACCGTCCCCCGCGTGGCGGGCGACGGGATCGGCAGCCGTCGACGCAGCGAACGGCCGGAGGGTGAAGGCGTCGGGACGGTGCGAGTCGGCCGGCGACGGCGTGCCGAGGTTCGCGGCCCCGACGAGCGCGGTGAGCCGCGTGAGGAGCGCGGCGAGATCGCGATGCGCCGGCGCCGGCGGCTGCCACAGACCGGCGGGTGACGGTTGCGCGACGGCGGGCCGCACGCGCACGGTGACGCCGACGACGGCCGCGGCCGGAGGATGCGCCTCCAGATCGAGACGGATGAGCGTGAGCATGAGGCGCACGTCGCGCGTGGGGTAGGCGAGCGCGATGACGCGCTGGTGAGCGCCTCCCGAGGCGAGCAGTAGCTCCAGGTCGAGGGCGTCGGCGGCGACATGGACGACGTCGAGTCGGGCGCACAGCCGCTCCAGCGCGCGCTCGAGCACGACCGCGAGCGCATCGAGGGTCGCGATCTCCCACTCGAGACCCTGCGCTTCTTCCCAGTACGGCTCGGGGACGTGGACGTGGAAGGGATCGCGGTCGAGACCGAGGGCCAGATCGTGGGCGCGCAGACCCGCAGCACCGAGGCGGTCGCCCAGGCTGCGACGCGGCAACGTCGCCAGCTCGCCGAGGGTCCTGAGCCCCCAGCGCGCAAACGTGGCGGCGAGGTCGGTGGGGAAATCGAGACTCCCGAGCGGGACCGCCGCGAGAAACGCGCGCTCCTCGCCCGTAGGGACGATCGTGATCCGCGGCCCGGCCTGGGCCGCGAGCCGGGCGGCGGTGCGGCTCGCGGCCACGCCGACACGTGGGCGCAGGCCGACCGCGCCCACCTGGCGGACGAGCCGCTCGGCGACGGCCCGAGCATCCCCCACGAGACGCTCGAGCCCGGCGGTATCGACGTGAGCCAGCCCGGGACCGCCGTCCTCGACGCGGGGCGAGACGGTGAGCGCCGCCTCGAGAAACGCGTACCGGGCGCTCGCCACGCGCTCGTCGGACCACGGGCGGGTCGCGAGCACCGGGCATCGTGCACGCGCCTCCGCCTCGGTCATCCCGGGCCCCACGCGGTGCTCGCGCGCCGCGGCGTTGGCCTCCACCACGCGGCCCACGGGGGCGGCGCCGCGGACGACGGCGAGCGGGCGGTCGACGAGCGCGGGCTCGCCACGCTCGGCAGCCGCGGTCGCGAAGAACGGGATCCAGGCGCACGCAAAGCCGCTCACGCGCTCCACCAGGCGAGGTACACGGCGCCGGGGCGGAAGTCCGGCGCAACGCCGCTGGCGCGCAGGATCCGCACCGTGGTGCCCACGCGCTCGAGCCGGCTCGGAGCCGGCCCCGAGCCCGCCCATTGCAGGGCCCGGCGCGAGGTCTCGATGGCCAGCGCCGCGGCGGAGCCCGCGACCCGGTGACGCGCGGCCACGACGAGCGCAGTGCCGGTCCGGCGCACGGCGAGCTTGAGCCGATACGTCATCGTGACCGAGAGGCGGGGCGTGAAGTCGCCCGTGTCGAGGGCGATCAGCGCGAAGCCGGGACAGCGGACGAGGAGATCGGCGGCGCGCAGCGCGCGATCAGGCCGGCGGCCGCACCGGACCCACAGCACGCGCGACAGCTCCACGCCGGCTCGCGCCGCCCCCGCCGGATCGAACACGTGGTCCGTGTCGACGAGCGCGGCGATCGCCCCGCATCGAGTGACGTCGCGCAGGCACGCGACGAGGAGACTCGTGCGCCCGGACGAGGGCGCGCCGACGATCTCCGTGATTCCTCCCGCCACCACAAACGCAGCCTGCCGCATCTCTGACTACTTATCACATGATAAGTATCATACAAGCCCACAGATATAGTGGTGACTCAGGAAGAAACCCACCAGATATCGATGTTTACTGGCGTCGAACAGATCTTGTGGATCTGTAGGGCGGGGGCTTGTCCTCCGCCGGCGCCATCTCTCATCGGTTAGCGAGCGGCGGGGGACAAGCCCCCGCCCTACAGATCGGAGTGTCGAGGAGCGCCACGGCTTTGCCGGGGCGCTCCGAGCGTTGGGGGAGGCTTTGCCCATAAACCCGGCATGGTGCCGCTTCTTGGGGCGCGGTGTCGCTGTGGGCACGAGTGGCTGCCGCGGGTTCGGGGCGAGGGCGGAACGGTCGAGCGGCCGTCGGTGTGCCCGAAATGCAAGTCGCCCCGTTGGGATAAACCAAAACGTGATTCCGGAGATTAAACGGGGGCGCCCAGCGTTTGCGCCCTCTCCGAGAGCCCCCTATCGGCGCAGGGGGTCTTCAGAGTTGTTGTTGCTGTGGCGGGGTTGCCCTCACGAAGAATGTCACCCTATCCACTTCGGCGCCGTTGATCCGAAGGACGACGGCATAGCGACGCCCGGGAGTCCAAGGAATCGGCAGAATCGGCAACGCTACTGGCACGTTGAACGACCGACCCCGTTGACCAGGTGGGCGGCCGATCTCAAAGTTAGTAGCGAGCTTGAAGGGTTGATCCCCTGTCGGCGTCGGAACCATCAGCGGTGCGCCATCCTCGTCATCGATCGCAAACTCGATAGAGTGTTTATTGTTCGCCTCGTCCCATTCGACCTCGATGATCCCGGCGATGGCGAACCCCTGCGACGGCGGGCCTACCTCGCTCCATCCTCCACCAAGGAGGAAGAGGAGGCCCTCACGGACTTCAGCGCTATCCGCGAGGAGAATCTTGGCCCGCATGCACCGGATCTGCGACGATGTAGTTGCTGGGCTGTGTCCTTCGGCTCGGGGACGTGATCGGATATGACGTGGACCTTGTGATGCTGACGGTCGAGGATGCTCTCGACGTTGTGATGTTAACGAGCGCACTCGGTTCTATAGCGAGAGTGATGGTTGTGGCTGTTCCCTGCCGATATCGCTCAAAGTACTTCCCGCGCACGCCACCAGCGATATCGTACTCTGCTCGCATTTCGTGGTCGCTACTTTCCGGATTCATATGTCCTCCGCTCTTGCGGGGTCGCCTGTCGGGCTCCGATGATCCGAACGACATCTCCGCGATTAGTATGCCAGACGATCACTACGCGCTGCGCTATCGAAAGGCCGGTAGTGAGCCACCGCTCTTCGTCTGCCGAGTGGCCCGGATCGGACACCGTCGTAGCCAGGGGGTCATCGAACACCGTGCTGGCCTCAGTAAACCAGACGCCATGCTTGATGAGGTTGAGGGCATCTTTCCCGTGATCCCATTCAAATCGCACGCGTGGTGGCGACCCTCTGACCGGTGCCAGCCTCGTCTAGCGTCTCAGTGTACCCCACAGGGTGGCGATACTGGCGCATCTGGGACGCGTCGTCAACCCCCTGGGGGCCGGGATTTTTGGGCAGCCCCCGCCTTTTATGGGCAGGGCGGCTTTGCTGGGCAAAGCCGTTGGGGGGGTATGGGGGGCCATGTCGGGGCCCCCCATCCAAATAGTCGGGCCTTTTTCAGCAGCCTGCGGCGTACCTCTCGTCAGCGGCCATCGGGGTCGAGGGCACGGCGGGCGCGTAGAAGGAGGCTTCGCCCACACCGCGCGCGCAGTCGCGAGTGAACTCGATGAGGTGGTGAGTCACCACCGCGATGTGGATGACCTGGTCGATCTTCCCCGAGCGGAGCGCGGGCGCCGCCATCCGCCAGAACGTGCGCCGGTAGTCGCCGCGGATGCCGATCCGCCAGATGATCCGCGCGAGCGCCGAGAGCCCCATCGCAACGTTCGGCCACGACGCGCGGTTGGCGCTCGGGGGGAAGGGCTTGCGATTGGGGAACGTGTGGCGCTGGTTGTGGGCGAACCGCGCGTACACCGCCTCCGGGGCGTAGGCCGCGGTGATGCACTTTCGCCACATCGCGAGCACCGTCTCGTACGGCAGCTTGAACACGATGTTGGATTCCCGCGCGCCATCCTCCAGCACGCGGCCCTCCGCGGCCAGCCGCCGCCACAGCGGGGTCTTCGGCAGGGCGTAGAGGATGTTAATGGTGAGCATCGGGATCTGTGACGCTTCGATGAACTCGATGATCCGATCGGCCGTCCCCTCGTCGTCGGTGTCGAGCCCGACGATGATCCCCGACACGACCTCCAGCCCGTAGCTGTTCAGGCGTCGCACCGCGTCCAGCACCGGCATCCGGAGGTTCTGGTCCTTCGACATCGCCCGCAGCGCGCGCGGCTCCGGTGTCTCGATCCCGCAGAAGACGGTGATGAACCCCGCCTCGCGCATCAGCTCGAGCACGGGCCCGTTCTTCGCGAGGTTGAGCGTCGCCTCGCAGGCGAAACGCAGCGGGTAGGCGTGGCGCACCTGCCACTCGACGAGGTGCGGCAGCACCTCGAGCGCCGCCTTCTGGTTGCCGATGAAGTTGTCATCCACGAAATACACGGACGTGGCGCCCGCGGCGGCGATCTCGTCCAGCTCGGCCAGGATCTGGCCCGGCGTCTTGAGCCGCGGATTCCGCCCGTACAGCGCGGGGATGTCGCAGAACTCGCACGTGTAGGGACAGCCGCTCGAGAACTGGATGCTGGCGATGAAGTATTGGCGCAACGGGACGAGCCGATAGGCCGGTGACGGGAAGTCCGCGAGCGGCAGCCGCTCCGAGGTCTCGAACCTGAGCTGGGCCGCGGGGCGGCCGTCG
>JBGPYK010000200.1:0-5283 GCA_041493245.1 Methylomirabilia bacterium
CGAGCGCGGGAAGCAGCACCGGCGGCAGCAGCGCGCCGAGCCCGAGGCCGACGAAGGCCGCGACTCCGATGAGCGCGTTGATGGTGAGGCCGGGGCGCCGGCGTCCGGCGAAGAGCCGGTCGCTGACGACGCCCCAGCCGAGGCGGCCGGCGGCGCCGCCGAGATGCGCGAGCGCCAGGAGCCGCGCGGCGTCGACGACGGAGATTCCGAAGGTGTCGCGCGTGGACAGCACGAAGTACGCGAGCACGCCGGACTGCAGCAGCGACAGCGCCAGCCCGCAAGCGAACACCACGAGCACCGGGGGACGCTGCAGGAAAATACCGACATCGCCGAAGCGGATGGGCGCGCCCCCGGGCGCCACCGAGCGCGGCGACGGATCGCGGTAAAACAGTGCGACGAGCAGGGCGGAGGCGAGCGACACCGCGCCGGCCAACCCGAGCGCGGTCCGCCAGCCCCACGCGAGGGCGACGGGCGGCAGGAGCATGGCCGACGCGATGCCGCCGAGGGTGAGGCCCGTCTGCTTGATGCCCATCGCCTGGCCGCGCTCGCGCGGCGGGAACCATTCGACGATCGCCTTGCCCGTCGCCGGGTTGAGGACGCTGAAGCCGAAGCCGGCCACGAGCAGGCAGGCGAGCATCGTCGGGAGATCGGGGGCGAAGGCGGCGAGCACGACCATGGAGCCGGTCAGGGCCTGCCCGGCCACGAGCGGCAGGCGCACGCCGCGACGCTCGGTCAACCAGCCCGCGGGCAGCGACAGGAGCACGCCGCCCAGGTAGGCCGCGGGCAGGAAGAGGCCCACCTGCACGCGCGAGAGGTCGAGCCCATCGAGCAGAAAGGGCGACAGCGGCGCCACGGCGAGGATCGACACCGAGCCCAGTCCGTGGGCCGTCGTGACGAGGACCAGCGCCGCGCGCTTCCTCACCGCGCCGACGGAAACTGCGGCGGGCGCTTCTCCCGAATGGCCTGAAGGCCCTCCCGCACGTCCTCGTCCATGAAGGTCAACATCTCGAGGGCGAGCGACTGGTCGAAGATCGGCCCGGCCTGGCGCAGCCAGTTGTTGAGCGAGCGCTTGGTCCAGCGGATCGCCTGCTGGCTGCCGGCGGCGAGCCGGTCCGCAACCTCCCACGCCTTCGTCATGAGCTCGGCGTGCGGGGCGCAGAGGCTGACGAGCCCGATGCGCTCGGCCTCGCGCCCGTCGATGAAGTCGGACGTGAGCAGATAGTACTTCGCCTTCGCCATCCCGCACAGGAGCGGCCAGAGGATCGCCGCGTGGTCACCGGCGACGACACCCAGCTTGGTGTGTCCGTCCGTGAACCTGGCGCTCTCCGACATGATGCTGATGTCCGCGAGCAGCGCGACCACCAGCCCCGCCCCTACCGCGACCCCGTTGATCGCCGAGACCACGGGTTTGTCGAGGTTGATCATGTTGTAGACGAGGTCGGACGCCTCGCGGAGGGTGCGGGCCAGGCGCCGGGGATCGCGGGCGTTCGCCTCCACCATCTCGAGATCGCCGCCCGCCGAGAACGCGCGCCCGGCGCCCGTGACGAGCGCCACCCGCGCCTGGGGATCGGCATCCACCGTCAGCCACACCTGGCCCAGCTCCCAGTGGAGCCGGTCGTTGGTGGCGTTCAGGACGTGGGGGCGGTTGATGGTGATGAGGAGCACGCCATTCGGGCGTAGGTCGAACTGGAGGTGTTCGTAGTCGCTGTAGAGCATGCGTTCCTCCTCGGAAAAGGCCGATGAAAACCGGCCATCTGCGTCATTGGCTCCTCGCTCCATCTCCGATCATTTCACCGCTCGGCTCGCGCCGGCGGCCGGCGCTCACCTCGCACTGCGGCGACGTGGCAGGGCCACGCCTCAGTCGTCGCTCGTCGCCGCCTAGCATCTGGCCGGTTTTGATCGGCCTGTATCGATCATTTGTTGAACCGCCGAGTTTGCCTTCAGTCCACCCAGTCGGCGATGAAGACGTTCATCTCGCGTGGTGTGACAGCGTTGCGGCTCCCACAAAAAACGAGTTGCTTGGCGTCGCGCGAGAACATAGGGAAGGACGCGAAAGATTCTGACCAGGTCACGCGCTCGAGGGCTGAGCCGTCGGTGTTGATGAGGTAGAGGGCGAAGGTCCGGCCGGTGGGGTCGTGGAGGTTTGAGGCGAAGATCACTCGGCGGGAGTCCGGATGGAGGAAGGGCGCGAAGTTCGCGGCGCCGTTGCGGGTCACTTGCGTGACGCCGGTGCCGTCGGGACGCATGACGAAGATCTCGAGCCGGCTCGGGCGCACGAGCCCCTGACCGAGGAGCCGGCGGTACTCGTCGCGCTCCGCGTCGCCGGCCGGCGTGGCGGCCCGGTAGACGATGGAGCGGCCGTCCCAGGAGAAGAAGGCGCCGCCGTCGTAGCCGACGCGGTCGGTCAGGCGGCGGGCGTTCGCGCCGTCGGCGTCCATCACGTACAGCTCGAGGTCGCCGTCGCGCACCGAGGTGAAGACAATCCGCGTGCCGTCCGGCGACACCGCGCCTTCGGCGTCGTAGCCCTCGGTCCGGGTGAGGCGCGTGAGGCCGCCGCCGTCGAGATCCGCGGCAAAGATGTCGTACGCGGGATAGATCGGCCACACGTAGCCGGCCGAGCGGTCGGGCGGCGTCGGGCACGCATCACCGGCGAGATGCGTCGAGGCGTAGATCACGCGGCGGCCGTCGGGAAAGAAGAACGCGCAGGTCGTCCGCCCCTTCCCCGTCGAGACCTGCCGCACGTCGGTCCCGTCAACACGCATGGTGAAGATCTGGTCGCAGGCCAACGGCGGGCGGGTCGACTGAAAGACGAGACGCGTCCCCGTCCAGTCGAAGTACGCCTCCGCGTTCTGCCCGCCGGCGGTGAGCTGACGGAGGTTCCGGAGATGACGCTCCCGGGGATCGGGTGCGAGCGGTGCCGGTCCGCCGTGAGCCCGCCGGCTGACGGCGCCGACGGTCACGCCGGCCGCGACACCAAGGCCGAGGCTCAGGAAACGCCGGCGGTCGACTCTCACTCGCGACGCTCGGCGAGCACCGCCTGCACGGCGCGCTCCTGTCCATCGCGAAGGACGATGACCTGGACCTGGTCGCCGGGGCGCCGCGCGCGCAGCGCGAACATGAGGTCCTCGAGGGATTTCACGTCCACGCCCGCGAACTTCACGATGACGTCGCCCGCCTGGACGCCCGCCTTCTCCGCGGGGCTCCCCGGGCGGACGCCGGTGATCCTCACTCCGCGCGCACTCTCGCCGAACTCGGGGACGATACCGAAGACGGCGCCGTAGCCCCCGCCGCCGCCCCGCGCCGGCGCCTCGACCTTCACGTAGGCGGGGGGCGCTGTTTCGGAGGCGACCGTCGAAACGACCCTCGCGGCGAGCGTGGCCACGAGCGCGAGCCCCGGAGCGTTGATGTGGTCCCAGGTGTCGCTCGGGCGATGGTAGTCGGCGTGGCCTCCGGTGAGGAAAAAGAGGACGGGCCGTCCGGCCACGTAGAACGACGTGTGGTCCGAGGGCGCGAAGGGGCTCGCGCGCAGCTCCAGCGAGAGCGGCAGCCCCCGCGCGGCGTCGGTGAGCGCGGCCCGCAGCGTGGTTCCGCTGTCGACGCCACCGATGTAGAGCCGCCCGTCACGCAGGCGTCCGACCATGTCGAGGTTCACCATCAGCACCGTCTTGTCGAGGGGAACGGCCGGGTGCTGCACGTAGTGGGCGGAGCCGAGGAGCCCCAGCTCTTCACCGCTGAAGGCGGCGAAGACGAGTGTGCGCGGCGCGCCGCCGGCCGCGGCGAAGGCCCGGGCCAGGGCCATGACGGCCGCGCTGCCGGAGGCGTTGTCGTCGGCGCCGGGATGGATCTCGCCGATCCGGTCCGGGGCCAGGGATGTCTCGCCGCCGCGACCGAGGTGATCGTAGTGGGCGCCGATCACGATCGCCTCATCGCGGAGCCCGGGGTCGGTACCGGGCAGGATCCCGATGACGTTGCGCGCGGTCCCCCGCTCGCGGACGAGGTTCACCTCGATGCGGACGGATGTCCCGGGGACGGCTGCGGACCGCGGCGCCAGCTTTTCGTCGATCGCGTCGGCGAGGTCGCCGAGCCGCCTGCCCGACGGCACCAGCAGCGCGTCCGCCGTGGATCGAGTCACGAAGGCGGCGGGGAGCCCCAGCGGCTGACTCAGCCCGCGCAGGGCCGGCAGGCTCTCGCCCTCGGTGCGGGGCACGAACAGGATCGCGGCGGCGCCGTGCTGGCGCGCGTTGATGATCTTGTGGGCGCGTTCGGTGTAATGGTAGGCCTCGGGTTTCCGGAACGGGCTGGCCGGATCCTGCGCGCGCGGCTCGCGCGTCATAGCCACGACGATCTTGCCCCGTGCATCGATCCCGGCGTAATCGTCGTAGTGCAGATCGGGAGCGGTGATGCCATAGCCGACGAAGACCAGCTCGCCCGCCGCCACCCCGTTCGCGGAGACGGCAAGCGGCGTGAAGTCACTGCCGAGGTTCAGGGAGCGCGGCGTGGGGCCGACGACGGCGAGGCTGTTGGGAGCGCCGAGGCGGAGACCTGTGGGGACGGAAAACGGCTGGAGGAACGTGCCGGCCTCGCCCCCCGGAGTGAGACCGGCCGCCCTGAACACGCGCGCCACGTGCTCGGCCGCCCGATCGGCGCCCGGCATCCCGGAGGCGCGTCCCTCCATCGCCGGCGCCGAAAGCGTCTTGACCTCTTCCAGCATCCACTCCGCGGGTGGGAGCGGAGGTGTGGCCCCCTGCGCCGCGGCGGCGACCGCGACGAGCAGGAGACCGACGAGGAAGAGGCGGCGCGTCACCTCCTTATTGTAGAGGATGCGTCGAGGGTACGTCTTGACGGGCGGCGAGGGCGGCGATGCGGTCGCGGGTCGCGGGATCGAAGCGGGGGGCGGCGCCGACAGCGCAGTTGTCGAGGGCGTGCTGCACGTCGTGGGTGGCGGGGATGGTGACGGTGACACGGGGATCGCTGATGCCCCAGTTGAGCAGGGCCTGGGCCCAGGTCCGCAGACCGTAGTCGGCGAGGAACGCCAGCTCGCGCGCGGGCGGCGGGCGTCTCGCCAGCCTCCCCTGCCCCAGGGGCCGCATGAGGATCACGCCGACATTGTGCTGCGCGGCGAGGGGCAGCAGCGATCGTTCAATCTCACGCTCGCGGGGGTTGTAGGGCACCTGGATCGCGCAGACGCGTCCGGTGTCGACGATCTCCGCCATGCGATCGAACTGCGAGGCGCTGTAGTGGGTGATGCCGATGGCGCGGATGCGCCCCGCCGCCCGGAGCTCC
>JBGPYK010000292.1:0-4218 GCA_041493245.1 Methylomirabilia bacterium
ACCAGGGGCCAATGGCGCGCCGCGCCGACGCCCCGGCGCTCGAGCGTCGCGAGCAGGCCCATGGTGAGGACGAAGACCCCCGCCCAGTGATGGTTGTACTCCGACCACGCCCGCTCGACCTCCAGACGCCGGGTCACCGGCGCCATCAGCGGGTCGGCCGTGTTGAGCAGCTCGGCGACCGGCGGACTCGTCAGGCGGGGCGGCGCGGGAACGAAGCGAGACCCGATCTCGGCGGGCGTCGCCCGGTCGGCGCGGACGTCGACGGCCGGCGGCAGCGAGGTCAGCGAGGCCGCGGCGAAGAGGACGGTCACCGCGAGACCCAGCTCCACCTCCACGAGCCGCGCCAGCGACACGGCGACGCCCCCGGCGCAGGCGCGGCGCACCAGGCGGAAGTTGACGGCCGCGACGCCGAGGATGGCGAGGAAGAGAACGACCTTGCTCAGGATCATCACACCGTAGGCCGTGCCGATGATCGCCGCCGGCTCCCCGACGTACTTGACCGTCAGCGCGAGGCCGCTCGCCACCAGCATCGCGACCGCGACGAGCGCCAGCGTGGAGAAGCGTCGCGGCACGACGGCGTCCCGGGGATCGGGCTCGCGGCGGGCGCGCGCGGCGTAGAGCGTGAGGTGCGCGAGGCCGCCGACCCAAGCGGCGACGGCCAACTGGTGCGCGGCGTCGAGGGCGAGCAGCAACGGCCGATCCGCGACGCGCGCGGCCGCGTGGCTGAGCGTCGCCGACGAGGTGACAAAAGCGACCGCCCCGACGACGAGAGCGGCCCACGCTGCCCGGCCGCCCGGCCGCGTGGCGAGCCGCGTCGCCAGCGCGGCGAGCACGAGGCCGAGCGCCACCCGCGCGAGCGCCGCCCGCGCGAAGCTGGTCTCGAGATAGGAACCGAGCGGCACGCTCGCGGCGTGGCGCGCGAGGTCGCCGAGCACGAGCAGGCTGACGGCGACCTGGGCGGCGGCGGCGAGGGCGGCCGCGAGGGCAACGGTGCGCAGCGCGAGGCTCGTCGCGCCGTCCGGTTTGGCGTGCGGGGCGGCGCGGAGCACGAGGAGCACCCAGGCGACGCCACCGACCGCGACACCGACCAGGACGAGCATGACGCCCCGGAGGAGCACGTCGATGAACTGCGCCATACGGGGAGTTTACGGCGAGACGCTGAAGGCGAAGGCCCCGCTCACGACGTGCCCGTCCGTCGACAGCACGCGCCACTCGACGCGGTACCGGCCGGGCATGAGGGGCGGCAGCGGCGCCTCGAGCGCATCGACGGCTCCGCCCGTCCGGAGGGGGAGCACCTGCGGCTCACCACGGGGCGGGACGAAGCGGATCTGCGAGAGCTTTTTCTCGATGCGGTTGTTGAAGCGCAACGCCACGCCGGGGGCCGACGTGACGACGGCGTCAGCGGCCGGGGAGGAAGCGATCAGCAGCGAGTGGGCGGGGGTGGCCGGCGCCAGCCACAGCGAGAGGGCGCCCGCCGCGAGAAGCGTCGACAGGCGATTCACCGCCAGTCGTCGAGCACCAGGTGGCTCCCGTCCTCGTAGTCTTCCGGCTTGCCGCGCTGCATGCGCACCATCGTAAAGTCGATCTGGTACCCGCAGCGGAGCAGCGTGCTGTACGCCTGCCAATAGCGCGTGTAGACGGGCAGGATCACTCGGGACAGCCCCTGCTGGTGGGCGAGGTCCTCGACGGCGGCGACGAACTGCTCGAGCCCCTCGGGCTTCCGGTGCTGCGGGTCGAGGGCGAGGAACTTGACGTAGAGGGCGCCCGCCGGGGCCTCGCTCACCCCCGGCGCGTGGTAGACGGCGAAGCCGAGGAGGTCCCGCCCGCGCTCGAGCAGGAGCGTATCGCCGAGGGCAAGGCCGTCGACGATCTCGATCTCCTTGGTGACGTCCAACCCGCGGTAGATCGTGTTGGTGATGCGGTGGAAGCGGGCCAGCGCCGCCTTCTTCTTCGTCTCCTCGAGCGCCGAGTAGCGGCGGACGGCGAGTCCGTTCTTCGCCGCCCGTCCCGTCCCCACCGCGTCCGCGCGGTTGACGGCGCGGCTCATGATCGCGGTGAGCCCCTTCGGCCGGTAGCCGAACTTGTGAAAGAGCAGCAGGTGCTTGGGGCTCGTCGGATACGTCACGACGCCGTGCAGCGTCGCCTTGTTCTCGTCGAAGAACTCCTGAACGGCCTGGATGAGCTGCTGGCCGATGTCCTGGTTCTGATAGTGCGTGAGGACCGCGATCGGGCCGAGCAACCCCAGCGAGCCCCACGTGACGCCGACGGCCGTCCCCACGATTTTCGACTGGTCGTCTTCCGCCACGAAGCAGCCCCAAGGCTCCATGAGCCAGCGGTGATGGACGTACTGGGCGCCGCCGAAGGGCTGGCGGGGGCGGGTGCCGAGCTGCCGCTCCAGAAAGTCGCCGAAGGTCTGCTCAAGAACGTCGCGGACCCGCGACAGGTCGCCCTTCCTGATGCGACGGATCTGGAACTTCGTGACGCGCCCCTGGGAGTCCTGTCCGACGCGGTCGACCGTCGCCCTCACGCGGAGACGCCCGCGAGGTCTTCCAGCAGGGTGATCACCCCTGAGTGGTCGAGCCCGCCGCGTCCCTTCACACGGAGCGCGCTGAACAGCTCCTGGACCACCGCCGTCGCCGGCAACGGCACCCCGAGCGCCCGCGCAGACTCCATGATGAGCCCCAGATCCTTGAAGTGGAGATCGATCTTGAACCCCGGCTTGTAACTCCCGGCGACGTAGTTCGGCGCCTTCTGGTCGAGGCACTTCGACCCCGCGAGGCCCCCGGCCAGCGCCTTCAGGGTCAGCTCGCGATCGAGGCCGGCCTTCTTCGCGAGCGTCAGCGCCTCGGCCAGCGCCGTCAGGTTGACGGCGACGATGATCTGGTTCGCGAGCTTGGTGAAGCCGCCAAAGCCGAGCGGGCCCAGCCGGGTGATCGTCTTGCCCATGGCCTGCAAGATCGGCAGGGCCGCGTCGAAGACCCCCTGGTCGCCGCCGACCATGATCGACAGCGCGCCGTCGATCGCACCCTTCTCCCCGCCCGAAACCGGTGCGTCGAGCATGGGCACGCCCTTGGCCTCGAGCGCCTGGCCGACCTTCTGCGAGACGATCGGCGAGATCGTCGACATGTCGATGTAGACGAGCCCGCGACGGACGCCCTCGATGATGCCGTCCTTGCCGAGGGCCACCAGCTCCACGTCCGGCGAGTTGGGCAGCATGGTGATGAGCACGTCACACTGGTCGGCGACATCCTTGGCCGACGCGCCAGCCTTGGCCCCGGCCGCCACCAGCTCGTCCACGGGACCACGGCTCCGGCTGTGGACGATGAGCGGGTAGCCCGCCTTGAGGAGGTTCCTGGCCATGGGTCTCCCCATGATGCCAAGACCGATGAAGCCGATCATTTGGGCCATGAATCCCCCGAGCGCGGCAAGGCTGGTAACCGCTATTGGGGACGGACCGCGCCGCCCGTAAGTACCATGCACTTACGCGGTGGGTCAAGGGCGATTGACGTAGCCCCTCCCCCTTGCGGTCCCTCGCGGGGAGGGGTTGGGGTAGGGGTCCTGGCAGAGCGCAACCCCACCCCGGCTCGCTTCGCTCGCCGACCCTCCCCGTCAAGGGGAGGGTGGGTCGGTAGCCGGCGGCTACGCCTTGCTCCCCCAGAGATCCTTGGCGAGCCAGTCGAGCCCGAGATCCTTGAGCGTCTGAGGCAGCGGCTTGCCGGTCTTGCGGTCGTAGCCGACACCCGCGTACCAGGTGTCGAGCATTTTCTCCCACTGGGCGCTGATGGCCTGACCCTTGGCCGGGCCGTCGTGGGGCGTCGAGCCGTAGCGCTCCGACGGCTTCTCGAGGTCCGGGGTGATCCCGCAGCGCAGGCGGACGGCGCGGAGGATCGCCGCCGTCCGGCGTCCGAAGCGCATGGTCTCGGGGACGGTGTAGTACCAGCCCGTCGCCGCGCCGAGGGCGCGGCAGAGGTTCTCGAGCCGCGTGCGCCCGGTGAAGATGCAGATGCCGAGCGAGTCCTCGAAGTGGCGCCGCCCGCGGATGCCCACCACTTGCTTCGCGACCTCTTCGCCGTTGAAGGGGTTGATCCGTGCAGGCAGTCCCAGCTCCGTTACGTGGACGGGCACCCCGCTCTCGAGCGTGCCGGTCGAGCCCGTGCACGTGTCGAGCATTTCGTCCCAGCGGCTGCGATGGTCGTGGCCGCGCGGGGCCGCGCCCAG
>JBGPYK010000151.1:0-6103 GCA_041493245.1 Methylomirabilia bacterium
CCATCGAGGAGCGGTTCGGGATCGTGATGGACGAGTCGCAGGACCTCACTGGGCACTTCGCCTCCGTCGAGACGCTCTGCCGCTTCATCGCGGAGCGCGCCACGCACCCGTGACGCGACGCGGCCGGCGGGTCGTCGTCACAGGGCTCGGCGCCGTGAGTCCCTTCGGCGCCGGCGTCAAGGCGTTCTGGCAGGGGATCAGCGCGGGCGTCTGCGCCATTCGTCCGATCACGCTGATCGAGACGGACGGATTCTGGCAAGCGGAGACCGTGAGAAGGCGGTGATGCCAAGGAAGAAGTAGCCAACGGCCGCCCCGGTGACCCGTCTGACATGCGGCCGCCCGAGCTCGAGGTCATGAAGACACCACAGCGCTGGCTCGCTCTTCTCGTCGTCGTGTTGCTGGGGGTTCTCCAGGTAGCCCCGGTCGCAGGGCAAGAGATCCTGACGAATGACGCGGTCGTCACGATGAAGAAGGCGGGACTTTCGGACGCGGTCATCCTGGCCAGGATTCGTTCGAGCCAGAACAAGTTCGACGTCAGTACCCAGGCGCTGATCTCGCTCAAGCAAGCAGGCGTGTCCGACCAGGTCATCGAGGCCATGGTCACCCGCTCCGGTCCCCCAGCTCTTCCGGCTCCGAGCCCCGCTCCGCCCGCCGATAGAGGCGCGCTCAGCCCCGGCGAACGCCGCGACAGCGTGTTCCATCTGAGCGGCGAAAAGTACATCGAGTTGACGCCGGCCTTTTCCTCGGTCGAAACGAACTTCGCCTTCTTCAACCTCTCCGCACGTGCGGCGGGCAAAGTCTATGACTTTGGCGTGGACTAGCCGGCAGGAGGAGCCCGCCATCCAAACGACCAGTTCGCGGCCGCCCCACCCCGTCCTCACGGAGTACTACCAGCGCGACGAAGAGCGGCGATCCTTTGTGATCGACCTCTTCGACGCCAGCGCCAGGTACTACGATCGGCTCTGCCGCGTGATGTCGCTGGGCTCGGGACAGTGGTACCGCCGCTGGACCCTTGAACGGATGGGGCTCCGCTCGGGCATGATGCTGCTCGACGTCGCGACGGGCACGGGGCTCGTCGCCCGCGCGGCGAGGCGGATCGTCCGCGACCCCCGTGGGGTGGTCGGACTCGATCCCAGTGCCGGGATGTTGCGCGAGGCACGAAAAACCGTCTCGGGTCCGCTCGTACAGGGTCAGGTTGAGGAGCTGCCGTTCCGGGGTGCGCGCTTCGACTTCCTGACGATCGGCTATGCCCTCCGCCACGCGGCAGACCTCGAGGTGGCGTTCGGCGAGTGTCTTCGCGTGCTCAAGCCCGGTGGCCGGATCCTCATCCTTGAGATCTCGCGCCCGCCGTCGCTGGGACGGCGCCGACTTGTCCGCTTCTATCTGACGAAGGTGCTGCCGTCGATCATGGCGCTCAGTACCCGGAACAGGCACGCGCGCATGCTGACTCGATATTACTGGGACACGATCGCGACGTGCGTCCCGCCAGACTTGATCATAGACTCGCTCAGGCGCAGCGGCTTCGTCGATGTAAGGCGGTGCGTCTTTGGGGGGATCCTCAGCGAGTACACGGCGATCACACCGGTCGCAGAGTGCGCGTCAGTGAATGGCCATCTCGGTAGGCTCGACTCCGCGAAGCCCATAGCGACCGAGGATCCGTAGCAGCGTCCGGCTGTAGCGAGCCGTCGTCGCGGCCCCGGTCGCCTGCAGCGCGATGTGTCGCTCGATGTGATCCTGCATCGCGTGCTTGAGATGTCCGGATCCATTCAACATCCACCCGTGGCCGGCATGCATGAGCGCGAGCATCCGCCCGTCGTAGAACATCGCGACGAGTGACATCCACGCGGACAACGCGGCGCGGTGCGCGGCGACGTACGGATGGAACAACGCCGCGAGCGCGGCCGGTGAGGCTGGCGCTCGGTGCTGGAGCACCGGGGTCAAGGCCGCGGCGACGAGCTCCGCCGAGCGGAGCGAGAGGAAGACGCCCGGTGAGAGCATCGGGTCGACGAAGCCGAAGGCGTCGCCGACGGCGACCCACCCAGGGCCATAGCCGCGCTGCGAGATCAGCTGATAGTTAGCGAACGTCGCCACCGGCGTGACGCGTGGGGCGTCGGCCGCGATCGACTTGAGCCAGGGGTCTGTCACGATCGCGTGCTTCAGCCGCTCTTCTGGGCTGCGCCCGAGACGGGTCGCGTCTTCCTGACTCAGCACGATGCCCACGGACAGCCGATCCTTCAGGGGGATGCACCAAATCCATCCGGTCTCGCCGCGTGCGATGAGCACTTGGCCTTCTGGCTCGTCCTCGTCCCACCGGAAGCCCTCGAAGTGCGCGAAGTGTGCGACGTCCCGACGAGACCCGACGTCGGCGGGGATCCCGAGCACCCGGGCGGAGAGCCGCGCGCGGCCCGTCGCGTCGACGATGAGATCTGGTTGCCGACCGCCGAGCGACGGCGCCGCGGTGATCGTTTCAGGCGCGAGGGCCAGCTCCGCGTCACTGCCGTTCCCGGCCAGCTCCAGTCGCGCCCTCGCGACGACCCTCCTGACGCCGCTCGTGGCGGCGTGGGCGGCGAGGGCATCGTCGAACCGCGGCCGCGGGATGTTGTAGGCGTACGGAAACACGGCGGGCGCGAAGCGCGCGAACGTGAAACGGTAGCGGTCGGTCGGCGACCAGATAAATGACACGCCGGGCTTCACCCGGCTGAAGCTCGCAGTCTCCTGCTCGATGCCGAGCTCCTGGAGGATCGGGATGACGGCGGGCACCAACGACTCTCCGACCAGGAGATCCGGGCGCCGGTCGTCGTCGAAGAGCGTGACGTCGGCGCCGAGACGCGCGAGCAGAATCGCCAGCGCCGATCCCGAGGGCCCGGCGCCCACGATGGCCACGCGCAACGGGGCGTCGGCGATCATCGCCTGAGAATTTTACCTCCGAGCGTCTTCGCGATCGCGGGAACGACGGCGAAGTCGACCGGGACCTTGTACGGAGACAGCGCGCGGGCGCAGTGCGCCTTGAGCGCGTCGAGGTCGGCGTCGGCGGACGTCAGCACGATCTCGGCGCGCGGGACCTGGCCGAGCCGAGGATGCGGATAGCCGAACACGCGCGACTCTTTGATCCCGGCGAACCGGTTGATGCAGTCCTCGACCTCCTCCGGGAAGAACTTCACCCCCGCGACGATGATGACGGTCTTCTTCCGGCCGATGAGATGTAGCGCGCCGGATTCGTCCAGCCACCCGATATCGCCCGTGAAGAACCAGCCGTTACGCGTGACCTGCTCGCGCGGCTGCCAGGGCGCATAGTATGCCGAGAAGAGCCCGGACCCGCGCACCGCGATCTCGCCCGTCAGGCCGGCGGGCCCGCGGGCGCCGTCCTCGGAGAACACGGCCACCTCGTAGCCGGGCACAGGCCGGCCGACCGAGGTTGGCGGCAGACCGTCGCTCCTCACGTTGATGCAGGGTAGGCCGGCCTCGATGATCCCGTAGGCCTGGGCGAGCGGCACGCCGCAGGCTTCTTCGAATCGCCGTATCACGGATTCACTGATTGGCGCGCTCGTGGAAAGCGCGAGGCGGATGCTCTTGAGCGCGTCTATCGGACCGAGGTTACCGAGGCGCTCGAAATGGAACGGCGAGGCGTACAGGACGCTCGCCTCGAACCGCCGCGCCGCGTCCACCACCGACCGGGGGAGCGTGTCGGGGCACATGAGGATGTGCGCCCCGGCCTTGACGTATGCCACGATCGTCACCGCGAAGTGATAGGCGAGCGGCAGCACCCAGACGATGCGGTCCTCGGCGGTGAACTGCAGCACGCGGTCGGCCGCCTCGACGCGCGCGATCGTCGCTTCGTGGGACAGCACGACCCCCTTTGAGCGCGCCGTCGTCCCCGAGGTGAAGCGGATGAAGGCGGGATCGAGCCGGCCGAGGTCGACCGGGCCTTCGGCTTCGCGTTCGATCCATTCGAAGGTGAAGCCGCCGCACTCGCTACCCGACATCGCCTGCCGTCGCCTGCCGGTGGACCCTGGATCGACCCCGGGCGAAAACAGCCACGCGTTGACGTTGATTTGGCTCAGTATTTCGGTCATCTCGGGGACCGCGAGGTTGGTGGCGAGCGGGACCAGGCACGCACCGGTGGCGAGGAGCCCGAACGCCGCGGCCAGGTATGCCGGGCCGTTCGGGCACATGAGCCCGATCCGATGACCCGGGGTCACGCCCTGCGCCTTGAGGAACGCGGCGACGCGGTCCGTCTCGCGGGCGAGCGCACCATAGGTGATTGACCGGCCGGATCGGACGTCCGTGACCGCGGGGCGCTGCGCATGCTGGTCCGCCGCTGCGTAGAACAGGTCGGCGAGGGTCACGCGCGGTCCGTCGCCTCCGTCACGCCTGCTCGCCGTCAGCCCGGCGTGCCGCGGCGATTCCCGCCGCCTCGCCCGTCGCGAGACAGGTGCCGATCACGCGCGCCGATCCGAGCGCTTCGTGAGTTGCGCTGATGCAGCGTCCGGCCATGAAGAGGTTGTCCAAGTCCCGGGACGCGAGGCTGCGCAGCGGGATGCCGTAGCTCTGCCCGTCCTCGAGCCATTCGTGCGTCGGTCCAAGGCGCTCGTCGTCCCACAGCTCGATCGGCCAGCTTGCCCGCGCCACGCCGTCGACGAACTGGCGGCCCGACAGCACGTCCTCGCGCGTCAGCTCGTAACGTCCGATCACGCGCCGGCTCTCGCGAACGCCCACCTGCGGCGCCGCGTGGGAAACGAACGCGTTCGCGAACGCTGGCAGCGTCTTGAGAAACTCGACGAGTGCTGCGGCGCGCTTGCGGCCCTCCTGTTCCGCCGCCGTCAGGAAGTCCCGGCGCTCGGAGATCTCGTCCCCGAGGCCGTTGAGGGCGAGCTTGCAGACGACCTCACCGCGCTGCGGCGAGGGGGCGAGCATCAGGTTCGACAACCCCTTCGGCAGGTACCCGTCCCGCTCGGCGGCGACGAGAGTCCTCAGCAGCGCCACGCGTGGTCCCGGCGCGAGGGCGTCGCGGTCCACCTGCTGAAGGACGAAGACCAGTGACGGCAACTGACGTGTTGACGGAGGCGTGGTCTCGGTCGCGGCCCCCGCTCGATCCGCGACGATCGCATCGCCGCTTGCGTCGATCACCGCGCGCGCGTGCAGTTCGACGGTGCGCTCCCAGGTCGCGACCCGCAACGCCTCGACGCGGCGGCCGGCCGTCGTGACGTCGATGAGGTAGGCATGAAGGTAGACGTCGAGTCCCGGGACAGAGGTCGTCAGCTCGTCGGCGAGGCATGCGAAGGCGAACGGCGTATAGGGCAGGACAAAGGCTCGTCCCCGGCGGACAGGCTTCTCGCACCCGGGCAGGGCGGCCAGCCGTCGGGCGAACGCCGCGGGGAAGCCCTCGTTGAGCGGTTGGGGCGTTCCGCTGAGTGACGTCAGATAGAGGCCGCAAATTGTGCTGACCATGCCGGCGGTCGCCATCCCGCCGAGAAAGCCGTAGCGCTCGACGAGGGCGGTTCGCGCGCCGCCGTCCGCGGCGGTGACGGCCGCGGCGAGGCCGGCGCCACCGCCGCCGATGACGACAACGTCATAGCTCAGGGTGCGGCGATCCACCCCATTCCCTCGCGCACGACGTCGACGATCCGCGCGGCCTCGTCGTCAGTCACCGCGCCTTCGACCCACGATACGACAACATTGTTCCGACCCACACACCGGTTGAAGAATACTCCGATCCCAGGCCTCGGGAGAACGCACGGGACATGGTAGGCGTTCACAACGCGACGGCCGAGGAACCGGTCGAGTCCCGAAGGGAAGTCGGTCACGTCGGCGCAGTTGAACGAGAAGATCTCCCCTCTCGACGTCCACGGCAGCGCGCGTAACATGGTCGACAGCGGTCGGTACTGCAGGAACTCCATCGCCACCGCGTTTGCGTCGATCTGGCCATCGCGCACTGCGTCCGCCATCTGGTGCCGCAGCGCCCTCGCCAGCGCGGGCACGTTCGTGGTCTCGGACGGCCGGAAGCGGGCGAAGTGGAACGCGAGCAGGTTCCCGAACGTCGGTCCCGGCTCACCCTTAGGGCGCAGATCGACCGAAATCGGTAGCAGAAACGGAGCGTCCGGTA
>JBGPYK010000116.1:0-6881 GCA_041493245.1 Methylomirabilia bacterium
CACTGGTCGACGCGACGCGGGCGGCATTCGGCGGGAGGATCGACGTCCTCGTCAACGGCGCGGGGATCACCGGGCCCGTCGAGACGCCTGTGTGGGAGATCGCCGTAGAGGACTTCGATCGCGTGCTTGCCGTCAACGTGCGCGGGACGTTCTTGCCCATCAAGCACGTGCTGCCGACGATGATCGCCCAGGGCTACGGAAAGATCGTCAACATCAGCGGCACGTCCGGGCTCCGCGGCTACAAGGACCGCGCCGCCTACTCGTCCTCCAAGTGGGCGCTGCGCGGGCTCACGCGGACGGTCGCCCTCGAGGTGGGCCCCCACAACATCAACGTCAACGCGGTGCACCCGGGAATCGTCGCCGGTGACCGCATGGACAAGCTCTGCCGCGAAAAGGCCAAGCGGCGCGGCGCGGGTTGGACGCCGGAGCGCGTCTATCAGGAATACGTCGACGAGATGGCGCTACGAAGGGTCACGACGGCGCAGAACGTCGCCGACACCGTCTGCTTCCTCGCCTCCGATGACTCCAAGAACATGACGGGACAGTCGGTGACGGTCGACGGCGGCTGGGACGTCTAGCGCATGCACCCGTTCGAGTACGTCGCACCCACGTCGCTCGACGAGACTCTTGCCCTCCTCGGCGAAGACGCGAAGGTCCTGGCGGGCGGGCAGAGCCTCGTGCCGATCCTGAACTACCGACTGGCCAAGCCCCGCGTGGTCGTCGACATCAACAGGCTACCGCTCGCCGGGCTGAGCGTGGAGAACGGACGCCTGAAGCTCGGCGCCCTTACCCGCCACGCGACACTCGAAGAATCGCCGGAGATCGCGCGCGAGTGCCCGGTGCTCCGCGAGGCGGCGGCGCTCGTCGGCAACGTGCGCGTGCGCTCGCTGGGGACCCTCGGCGGCAGCCTCGCCCACGCTGACCCCGCCGCGGAGCTACCGATGGTGATGGTCGCGCTCGACGCGCGGCTCACGCTCGCCGGCCGCTCGGGGCGCCGGACCCTCGCAGTTCGAGATTTCTTCACGGGCTATCTCACGACGGCGCTGTCCCCCGACGAGCTGCTCGTCGATATCGACGTTCCCACAACTCGCGCCACGGGCTGGGCCGTCGAGGAGATCTCGCGGCGCGCCGGCGACTTCGCGATCGTCGCGGTGGCGGCGCTGGTGAGGCTCGATCGTCGGGGTCGGATCGACGATGCGCGACTGGCGTTCGCGGGCGTGGCACCGACGGCCGTCCGTGCTCCCGCCGCCGAGGACGCGCTGCGCGGACAGGAGCCGACCTCGGAGCGGCTCGCCCAGGCCGCCGACACGGCGCGTGGCGCGCTCCGCCCGCAATCCGACGCCTTCGTCTCCGCCGCGTACCGGCGTCTGCTGGTGGGCGTCCTCACCCGCCGGGCGCTCACCCGCGCCGTCGCCCGAGCGCTGGAGGTCCGCTGACCGTGCGCGTGAGCCTCACGATCAACGGGCGCACCCGCGACGTCGAGGTGCAGCCGAGCCAGACGCTGCTCGACGTGCTGCGCGACACGCTCGGCATCTTCGACGTCAAGGAGGGCTGCGGCGAGGGTGTGTGCGGCGCGTGCACCGTCCTGCTCGACGGCCGGCCCGTGTCGAGCTGCCTTGTGCTCGCTCCCACCGCGGCGCGCCGCGCCATCACCACGGTGCGCGGGCTCGAGCGCGACGGCGAGCTGCACCCGCTCCAGCAGGCGTTCCTCCGCCACGGCGCCGTCCAGTGCGGCTTCTGCACGCCCGGCATGCTGCTGACGGGCCTGGCCTTCCTCGAGCGCCACCCCGGCGCCGATCGCGAGGCCCTCCGCCACGCGCTCGAGGGCAACCTCTGCCGCTGCACCGGCTACGCGAAGATCCTCGACGCGCTCGAAGCGTACGCGCGAGAGTCGCGTGATGGCTGATGGCGTGAAGCTCGAACGCGATCTGCGAATCGTCGGCCGGCCCGTGATCCGTCACGACGCGCGCGACAAGGTCGCGGCGGCAACGGCGTACGCGGGCGACTGGGCGATGCCGGGGATGCTCCACGGTGTGGTGCTGCGCGCGCCCTATCCCTCGGCGCGCATCCGCTCGATCGACACGACGCGCGCGGCCGCCATGCCCGGCGTGGCCACGGTCATGACGGCCAAGGACGTCCCGCACAACACGTTGTGGACCGACGTGCCGGGCCAGACCACACAGGTCGGTCCGCTTCGCGCCCGGCTCCACGTCCTCGCCGAGAACCGGATCCGCCATCAGGGCGAGCCCGTGGCGCTCGTCGCCGCGGAGACCGAGGAGCAGGCGCGCGAGGCGGCCGAGGCTGTCGTCGTCGACTACGAGGCGCTGCCCGGCGTCTTCGATCCGGTGGCGGCGCTCGAGCCCGGCGCGCCCGCCGTCCACGAGGAGGGCAACCTCCTCGCCCACTGGCGCGTCGCGCGTGGCGACGTCACCGCGGGCTTCGCGCGGGCAGACGTCGTCGTCGAGGGCGAGTACCGGACGCAATTCGTCGACGCCGCGTACCTCGAGCCCGAATCCGGTGTCGCGTGGATCGATTCCGGCGGCGTCATCACGATCCGTCTCTCCACCCAGGTGATCGAGCACTTCCGCGACGTGGCCGAGGTGCTGAACGTGCCGCAGAACCGCGTGCGCGTCATCGGGACCTATCTGGGCGGCGGCTTCGGCGGCAAGGAGGACGTGACGGTCGAGGTCTACCTCGGCCTCCTCGCATGGGAGACCAAGCGGCCGGTGAAGATGGTGTGGACGCGCCAGGAGTCGCTGCTGGCCCGCGCCAAACGTCATCCCTACCGGCTGTGGTACCGGACGGGCGCGCTCAGGACCGGCGAGATCGTCGCCCAGCAGATCGAGCTGCTCGGCGATTCCGGCGGCTACGCCTACCTCTCGGCGTTGGTGCTCCTCTACTCCACCGTGACCGCCGCGGGCCCGTATCGCGTTCCCGCGGTGTCGGTGGACGCGCGCGTGGCCTACACCAACAACCCGCCCACGAGCGCGATGCGCGGCTTCGGCGCCATGCAAGTCGTCTTCGGCTACGAGTCTCAGATGGATCGCGTCGCCCGCGCGCTGGGGCTCTCACCGCTCGAGATCCGACGCGTGAACGCGCTGCGCCGTGGCGACGCGCTGCCCTGCGGTCAGGTGATCGAGACCCACGTCGCGCTGCCCGAGCTGATCGATCGCGCGTGGAGCGCGCTCGGCGACCCCACGCCGCCACGGGCGCCGCACGTCAAGGTCGGGCGGGGCATCGCCTGCAACCTGCAGCCTTACGGCCGGATCGTGTGGCTGCACGACTGGTCGAGCGCGTGGGTCGGCTTCGAGATGGACGGCAGCCTCGTCGTCCGCTCCGGCGTCCCCGACGTGGGCGGCGGCCAGGCGTCGTCCCTCTGCCAGATCGCCGCCGAGGTCCTCGGCGTCCCCCTCGAGCGCGTCTCCGTCCACATCGCCGACAGCGCGCTCACTCCGCTCGCCGGCACGACGACGGCGAGCCGCCAGCTCTACATGTCGGGCAACGCCGTGCTCAAGGCCTCGCGCGAGCTGCGCGCTCAGCTCCTTGACGCCGCCGCGCGCATCCTCGACGTCGACGCGGCGGCGCTCGAGATGGCCGAGAACGCCGTGCAGACAGCCGGCGGCCGCGCGTTGACACTCGTGGATCTGCTGCGCGGCTGCGCGCGCATGGGCGTCCCGCGGAGCCACCTCGGCGTGTATCACGCGCCGGCCGGCGAGCCCGTCGATCTCGAGACGGGCTCGGGCAAGGTCTTTCCCGACTACACGTTCGGCGCCCACGCCGCCGAAGTCGAAGTCGACACCCAGACCGGCGCCGTGAAGGTGTTGAAGTTCACCGCCGCCCACGATGTCGGGCGCGCGATCAATCCGCAGTCCGTCGAAGGCCAGATCCAGGGCGGTGCCGTGCAGGGACTGGGCTACGCGCTGCTGGAAGAAATCGTGCTGGAGGACGGCATCAACCTGACGACCTCCTTCGCCTCGTACCTGATCCCCGGCGCCACCGACGTCCCCGATGTCGAGCCGCTCGTCGTGGAGTCCGGCGAGGGCCTGGGCCCATTCGGTGCGCGCGGCATCGGCGAGCCACCGATCGGCCCGCCCGCCGCCGCCGTCGCCAACGCCATCGAGGACGCGACGGGCGCGCGCGTCACCCAGCTTCCCATCACGCCCGAACGGATCGCCCGCCTCTTGGGGCTCTTGTGATTCACCTGACGTATCTCACCGGCCCTGACACCGAGCGTCTGGCGATGACCGCCGACCAAATCCTCAGCGGCCGTCGAGGGCGCGCCCACGGCGCAAAGGCCTCGGCGAGACCGTGATCGAGCCCTGAGCGCTGGACGTGACTTTCCGGTCCCCCGTACACTAGCCCCCTGTCCACGACGTCTGCGAGGGGGAGGCAAGGGATGGCCGAGCGAGAGCTGACCGGGCGGGTGGCGATCGTGACGGGCGCGGGGGAGGGCATCGGGGCGGGCGTCGCGCTCGTCCTCGCCGGGGCCGGCGCCGCGGTTGCGGTAGCCGACATCGATGCGTCGAGTGCCGGCCGCACCGTCGAGACGATCGAGAAGCACGGGGGCCGGGCCGTGGCCCTGCAGGCCGACGTGAGCGAGAGCGAGCAGGTCGCCGACATGGTGGCGCAGACCATGAGCCGCCTCGGGGCCGTCGACATCCTCGTCAACAACGCGGGCATCGCCACCACCGCGCTCGTCGAGGATCTCGACGAAGGTGCGTGGCGGCGCGTGCTCGACGTCAACCTCACCGGGCCGTTTCTGTGCTCGAAGGCGGTGCTCCCGCACATGCGCGCGCGCGGCTGGGGCCGCATCGTCAACGTTTCGTCGGTCGCCGCCAAGCGCATCAGTCTCATGGCCGCGGCGAGCTACACCGCGTCCAAGGCCGGCCTCGTCGGCTTCACGCGTCACCTCGCCTACGAGGTGGCGCGGGACGGGATCAACGTGAACGCCATCTGCCCCGGCCCCACTTGGACGGCGATGTACGAGCGCCACGCCGACGAGGCGACGCGGCGCGCCCGCGTGGCCATCATTCCCAAGGGCCGCTGGATCACGCCCGAGGACCTCGGGCGCGTGACCCTCTTCCTCTGCTCGTCCGCGGCCGACACCATGTGCGGCCTCGCCATCGACGTGGACGGCGGGACGCTCCTCGGCTGGGAACCCGTCGACACCTACCTCGCGCGGCGCCGACGGAAATGACGGCCGCGAAGTTTTAGCGGGCGGCGACGCGACCGCGGCGACGACATCATCGCCGGCAACGTTGCGCGAATGGGCGGGTACAATGGCGAGATGCCTGACGACGGAGGAGGGCTGATGGACACCGCGATCCCGGGCTTCGGCTATCTCGTGACGAATCCTGAACGCCTCGGCGGCAAGCCGACGATCAAGGGCACGCGATTCTCGGTTTCGTTTGTCCTGGCGTGTCTGGCCGACGGCATGGCGTACGACGACATCGTCCGCGAGTACTCGGAATTCCCACGCGACAGCCTGGCCGAAGCACTCCGTTTCGCCGCGGAGGTCACCGGCCGGAGTGATGTGGCTGCTTGACGTCAACCTTCCCACCGCCTTAACGCGGACGTTACACGGCTACGGCATCTTGGCGGAAACGGCGGTCGCACGCGGGTGGCGGGAGCTGACGAATGGAGCACTGGCGCGTGTGGCTGCGCCGGCGGGCTTCGCGGTCATCCTCACGCGGGACCGGGGCTTCGGCGTCTCAGCCGGGCCGGTGCTCGAGATGGTTCCCGAGCTGGCGATCGTTCTCGTCACGCTGCCACAGGTGCGAGAGACCGCTTACCTTGCCGCGTTCGAGGCAGCGTGGCAACGGAGGCCCATCCGCCCTGTCCCGGGCGGAATTGTCGAATGGCCTTGAGGATTGTTGGCGGGTGCTCTCTGCGCGGCGTGGCGCAGTGCAATTGGGTTACCATCCCCACATGACCAAACTAACCGTCGAGTACCCCAAGGACCTGCGGCAACACGTGGGGCGAGAGTTGGGCCCGTCGGACTGGATGACGGTGGAGCAGGCGATGATCGACAAGTTCGCTGATGCCACCGGGGACCATCAGTGGATTCACGTCGACGTGGAGCGCGCGAAGCGCGAGATGCCGGGCGGCAAGACGATTGCCCACGGGTATCTCACCCTCTCCCTCGTCCCGCGCATGGCGGCGACGCTGGTGGAGGTCACCAAGCGGAGCCGCGGTCTCAACTACGGCTCGAACAAGGTGCGCTTCACCAACACCGTGCCCGCCGGCTCGCGGATCCGGCTCCGGCAACGCATCCTCAACGTCGAGGACGTCTCGGGCAACGGCGTGCGGGTCACCTCGGAGATGACCGTCGAGATCGAAGGGCAGGAGCGCCCCGCGCTCGTCGCCGAGACGATGGGCATCCGGTACGCATAGACGGCGACCAATCAGTCCGCCTCCTCCAGCGGGACCGTCCGGAGCAGCCGCTTGACGGGCGGCACGACGACCGGCAGCACCATCACCGCGATCGCCGTGGTCAGGAACGACGTGGCCAGCGGGCGCGTGAGGAGGATGTCGAAGCTGCCGCGAGACATCAGGAGGGCCTGGCGGAAGGACTCCTCCGCCATGCGGCCGAGCACGAAGGCCAGGACCATCGGCGCGGGCTCGAACTCGAACTTGCGCATGAGGTAGCCGAGGCCGCCGAAGCCGAGCATGACCACGATGTCCCAGACGTTGCCCGACTCGCTGTAGACGCCGATCACGCAGAACACCAGGATCAGCGGGAAGAGGATCCCGTAGGGCACGCGCAGGAGTTGGACCCAGAGCCCGATCAGCGGCAGGTTGAGCACGAGCAGCATCGCGTTGCCGACGTACATGCTCGCGATGACGCCCCAGAAGATCTCGGGATGCTCGCGGATCAGCAG
>JBGPYK010000307.1:0-4124 GCA_041493245.1 Methylomirabilia bacterium
CCGATCACCGCCGCCATGTTCCGTTGCGCGTTCCACACGTGGCCGGCGGAGCGCTGCAGAAAAACGTTGTCCCAGTTGTCCCACATGCCGGGCGGGTAGGGGACCGTCATGGTGAAGGAATGGATGACCACCGTGAGGTCATATTCCTGCGCCGCCGTCCAGATGGGCTCCCAGTCGGGATCGTCGAGCGTCATGTCGGTCGGACAGATGGGAAAGATGCCGACCGGCCAATCTTCTCTGCCGCAGCGGCGGATCTCGGCGACCGAGCCGGCGACGTCCCGGGCCGAGACCAGGATGAGGCTGGTCAGCCGGTCCGGATACGGCGCGCAGTAGTCTTTGAGAAATCGGTGGTAAGCCTGGTACATGGCCAGCTCGAGCGCGACGTCATCCAGGCTGCAAAACGACGGCAGCGAGCCTGAGGGCAGGATCATGTTCACGTCGACGCCTTCGATGTCCATGTCCTTGACCCGCGCATGCGAATCGAAGCTGACGCGATCGCTCGGAAACGGTGGCCCCTGCCAGCGGACGTCCCAAGGGGTTCCACCGTCCTTGACGGTGCTGCTGAACGCGGCGGCGAAATCGACCCGCTCTCGAGAGCCGAGACGACGATTCAGCTCCGGGCGCTTGCCCACCCGGTAGCGAGACATGCCGCCCTTGGCGGGGGAGCGCGCGACCAACGAGCCGAGCGCCACCACCTTGGCCCGGTCGGCGGCCGAAAGATACGTCTCGATCGGTTCCGCAGGCTCGATGACATGAGTGTCCGCGTCGAAGATCCGATATCCTGCACGTGCCATGGCTGGATCCTCCGGTGATGACGGCGTCAGGACCGGTACGCGAACTTCTGGAATGTGTGGCAGCCGGCCGGCACGTGCCCACGGCTTCCGGCAAAGGTCCACGTCACCTCGCTCACGTACACGTCGGCCCGGGAGTCGACCGCGATGCCGTGCGGCGCGGCGAAACTCCCGGTGGCGACGGGATCGGGACCGCCCCAACGGGCGAGCACACGACCGTCGCGGTCGTAGACGCTGACGCGGCCGGACCGCGTCTCACCGGCTGGCCCGTAGCGCCCTGATGTCTGCCCGGGCTGCCACCACAGCTCGGAGACGTACGCCCGCCCTTGGCTGTCGAACACGACGTGGGTCGGGCGACGCGTGTCGGTCCACTCCGTGAGGTACTCGCCGTCGGGGCTGAAGATCTGGATGCGGTCGTTTTCGCGGTCACAGACGAAGACGCGCCCGTCCGCCGAGACGGCGACGCCGTGCGGCAGAAAGAACTCGCCCGGGCCCGAGCCGGGCACTCCCCACGAGTGCTTCAGCTCCCCGGTGGGAGAAAAATGGTGCACGCGACAGTTGCCGTAGCCGTCGGAGATGTAGAGGTCGCCCTTGGGCCCGATGGCCACGTTGGTGGGGCGGTTGAAGGGCGCCCCGGCCCGCGAGACCGTGCGCGTGTCCTTGCCGTCGTAGCCGGTGTCGGACGGCGCGTTCATGGTCCCCAGCGTCATCAAGAGCTTGCCGTCCGGCGTGAACTTCCGCACGGTGTGGTTGCCGTCGTCCGTCGCATAGATGCTGTTGTCCGGGCCGACGGTGATGCCGTGCGTCCGTAAGGTGAAGTTGCCTTCACCCCAGGATCCCACGAACTTCCCCTTGGGGTCGTAGACGATGATCGGGTGATCGCCGCGGCAGATCAGAAAGACGCGATCCTCGAGGTCGACCGCCACGCCCGCGACGTCGCGGTGCGTGTAGCCCTCCGGAAGCTGTTCCCATCCGTCGACGACGTCATAGGTCAACGCGCTCGATTGCGCCATGATTCACCTCTCCTGCGCGGCTGGCGCGAGCGTTGAAGGGCTCGGCCGCGCGATTCGGACTATCGGAGAAACGCGTCACTGAGTTCATGGGGGGCTCCGGGCGCCCCCCAAGCCCCCCGGGCGCTCGGGGCGCCCCGGCGCAGCCGTGGCGCCCCTCGACAACGCGATTTGTTCACGGGCTCTGAGTCAAGGGACGGAGGCCGTCGCTCATGACTCTTCCGACGGCGACTGCCATGCGCGCACGCCGTTCCCGAGATCCTTCCACTCGGAGGGCGGGCGCTCGAGCAGGGTCTTGCCGAACAGGGTCCCCGGCGGCTCCTTCAGCTTGCGGCCAAGCGTGTCCGGGAAGAACTTGACCAGCTCCTCGGGCTCGAGGCGGCGATTGGCCTCGAGCCGGCGGATCGGCTGCGGCTGCGCCGTGAGCGTGTAGCCGTAGCCGAAGGAGTGGAAGACCTGGCCGGTCACGTGGGCGGCGGCGTCGCTGGCCAGATAGACAACGAGGGGCGCGACGTTGTCCGGGTCCCGCTCGGTCCCTACGGCCTGCTCGCTCGGCCACTTGCCCGTCTCCTCGAACAGCTTCTGACCGCGCGGCGTGGAGTCGATCATCCGGGTGGCGCCGCTCGGCATGATGGCGTTCGCGGTCACGTTGTATTTGGCCATGGCGTTGGCCGTCGACCACATGAGCCCGATGATCCCGGCCTTGCCGGCGGCATAGTTGGGCTGGCCGGGCGCGCCCAGGGCGGACACCGACGACATGCTGATGATGCGGCCGCCCCGCTGCTCCCGCATGGCGATGGCCGCGGCCCGCGAGCAGAAGAACGTCCCGTCGAGGTGGACGCCGATCACCGCGTCCCACTCCTCTTTCGTCATGTTGAAGATCATGCGATCGCGCAGGATGCCGGCCACGTTGACGAGGATGTCGATGCGGCCCCAGGCGCCGATCACCTGCTCCACCATGGCCGTGGCCTGGGCGAAGTCAGCCACCGAGCCGTAGTTGGCGAGGGCGGTGCCGCCCGCCTTCACGATGTCGCCGACGACCACGTCGGCCGGCCCTCGCATCTGCCCCTCGCCGTCGAGCCCCGTGCCGAGGTCGTTGACGACGACCTTCGCCCCCGCTCGCGCCAGCGCGAGCGCGATCCCGCGGCCGATCCCCCGTCCCGCTCCGGTCACCAGCGCCGTCTTGCCGTCCAGCATCCCCATGGTCTCGTCTCCCTCCGCTGACGTGTGGCCCGGGCTCATCCCGTGCCGCCAAGAGAGTACAACGATCGCTGGCCGGATGGCAGCCCCTCCGGCGGCAACGGTCCGAGCGACGTTACTGGGGACGCAGCCGGGCGTGACCGGGGGGGAGTCGACGGCGAGGCGTCTTTCGTGTACAAAGGACGTGGGCGTTGAAGCCCCACGAAGAGGAGAGCACGATATGGCTCAGTTGAAAATCCCCCTGGACGCGCAACGGTTCGCCACCGGCCTGACCTGGAAGGACTACGTCGCCCAGATGGGCGACACCCGGGCCCGTACCGAGGAAAACTCCCAGAAGTCGGTCCTGACCGAGGAGGAGCGGAAGTTCTTTGGCGGCATCACCCAAGTGAAGTCCGCGCTCATGCTCGCGGAGAACTGGTGCGGAGACGTCCACCGCAACTCGCCGCTGATCGCCCACGTCTGCGAGGCGATGCAGGGCTGCGACCTGCGCGTGTTCCTCCGGGACCAGAACGCCGACCTGCGGGACACCTTCCTGAACAACGGCTACCAGTCCATCCCGGTCGTCGTCTTCTTCGACAAGGACTGGAACGAGGTCGGGCGCTGGCTCGAGCGCGCCCACGCCGCCACCGGCAAGACGGCCGGCGTCCGGGCCCGGACGATCGACGCCGCCCCGAAGAACCAGCAGGACGCGGCCATGGCCGAGTTCCGCAAGGGCGTCCAGGCCGAGTACGACGCTGCTGGCGGTCCGATGTGGCGCGCCGCCGCCAACGAGATCAAGCTGGTGCTGGAGACGCGGCTGGGGCTCGCGGCCAAGAAGTAACCACGGTTCTCGCGCCGGGTCCTCCGGCGCACTCCTGGATCTACGAGCCTGTCCGAGTATCCAGGAGCGCCACGGCAAGCCGTGGCGCTCCGAGCGTTGGGCGGTATGGGGGGCCATATGGGGGCCCCCCATACGGACAGGGCGTCCCGCCCGATGTATCAGAATTGGCCTCTTCAATTGAATCTGTGGGCGGTTTGAGGTTCGGGAAGATCGCCAAGGGTGTGATACAGCGCGAGTTCGATGGCCCGATAGGTCCGGAAGCCGTAGGCGCGTCTCATGGTCAGTTTCGCCTTGTTGTTGAAG
>JBGPYK010000457.1:0-3058 GCA_041493245.1 Methylomirabilia bacterium
CTTCCCGCTCTACGAGGTCGAGGACGGCGTCGTGAAGTACTACGGCAAGACCAAGGCGATCGTGGAGGGCCGCGCGCGCAAGCCGGTCCGGGAGTACCTGCTCAAGCAGGGCCGCTTCGCGCACTTCATTGAAGAGGACCTCGCGTATTTCCAGGCGAAGGTCGACGAGATGTGGGAGAAGTGGGAGATCCCGGCCGTCGTGCCGTTCAGGCGGCTCGACGCCACGAAGGCCGCTCTCGGCACGAAGTAAGTCCGGGGGAGCGCGGTAGTACGTGTCGGCCACCATCGACGGGGCCGGGCGCCGTCCGGCGCCCGGCCCCGTTGTCGTTTTTGAACCCGCTGGCTGATGGGGAGGACCCGGAGTATGAAACGGATGCCTCGTCCCGGCTGCTGGCTGTTGGCCGCGTTCCTCGTGGTGGCGGGAGCCGGCGGCGCCCAGGCCGCCTGGGAACCGACGAAGCCCATCGAATTCGTGATCCCCGCCGGTACGGGCGGCGGCGCCGACCAGATGGCCCGCCTCATCGCGGGCCTCGCCGAGAAGCACAAGCTGTCGCCCCGCCCGATCATCGTCGTGAACAAGTCGGGCGGCGCCGGCGCGGAAGGCTTCCTGCACGTCAAGGGTAAGAAGGGCGACGCCCACACGATCATCATCACGCTCTCGAACCTGTTCACCACGCCGCTCCACACCGGCGTGCCCTTCGGCTGGCGCGACCTCACCCCCATCGCGCGCCTGGCCCTCGACGAGTTCATCCTGTGGGTCAACGCGGAGACCCCCTACAAGACGGCCAAGGAGTACCTGGCGGTCGTCAAGGAGAAGTCGGGCGGCGACGCGCGCATGAAGATGGGCGGCACCGGCGCGGCGCAGGAGGACCAGATCATCACGATCCAGCTCGAGCACGCGCTGGGCGTGAAGTTCACCTACGTGCCCTTCAAGGGCGGCGGCGAAGTGTGTGTGAACCTCGTGGGCAAGCACGTGGATTCCACGGTGAACAACCCCATCGAGTGCGTGAGCCACTGGAAGGCCGGCCGGGTGCGGCCGCTCGCCGTGTTCGACGCGGCCCGCATCACCGAGTCCGAGTGGAAGGACATCCCGACCGTCAAGGAAGCCCTCGGGGTCGACATCCAGTACCTGATGCTGCGCGGGATCTTCGGCACCCCCGACATGCCCAAGGAGGCCGTCGACTGGTACGTCGGCTTCCTCAAGAAGGTCTACGACACGCAGGACTTCCAAAACTACCTCAAGCAGGGGGCGCTGAAGCCGGCGTTCGCCACCGGCGCCGAGTACGTGAAGTGGGTGGAGGAGAACGAGAAGCTGCACCGTGAGTTGATGACGAAGGGTGGCCTGCTCAAGCAGCCGTAGATGCGGACGGCCGACGTCCTGACCGCGGTCGTCCTGATGCTGCTGGGCGGCGTCGTGATCGCGGACGCCCTCCGGCTCGGCATCGGCTGGGGTACGGACGGCCCCAAGAGCGGGTTCTTCCCCTTCTGGCTGGCGCTGCTCATGCTCGCGGCATGCGCCCTCATCCTGGTCCAGAGCGTCCGGAGGAAATCGTCGCCTCCCTTTGTGATCCGGGAGCAGCTCGGCCGCGTGCTCAAGGTCTTGTGGCCGGCGGCGGCGGCCGTCGCCCTCATGCAGTTCGTCGGCCTATACGTGGCCTCCGCGCTCTACATGGCGTTTTACATGAGATGGGTCGGTCGCCACGCCTGGCTCGTGGTGATTGCCCTCGCCGTGCTCATCCCCGTGGCGACCTTCTTCGTCTTCGAGACGTGGTTCCTCGTGCCGATGCCCAAGGGCCCGCTCGAGGCCTGGCTGGGGTACTGAGAGCCTGTGAAGAAATCGGCGCCAGCGGTGACCGGTGGGGGGTGTCGGGCCGGGGGAGCGCGAGGGGGGCGTTGCCCCCTTCGGGCAATCGATGCGGCGCTCGCTCCCCCCGACGTCGATTGACCCGTGGGTTTCGAGAACATCTTCCTCGGGTTCCAGATCGCGGTCACGCCCTTCAACCTGTTTGTGGCCGTCATCGGCATCACGCTGGGCACGATCATCGGCGTGCTCCCGGGGCTCGGCGGCGCCAACGGCGTGGCCATCCTGCTCCCCCTCACGTTCACGATGCCCCCGACCTCCGCGATCATCCTGCTGTCGTCGCTCTACTGGGGCGCCCTCTTCGGCGGCGCCATCACCTCCATCCTCTTCAACATCCCCGGGGAGCCGTGGTCGGTGGCGACGACGTTCGACGGTTACCCGCTCGCGCGCCAGGGGCAGGGGGGCCAGGCGCTGACCGCCGCCTTCACCTCGTCGTTCGTGGGGGCGTTCTTCTCGATCGTGCTCATCACGTTCTTCGCCCCCATCCTGGCGGAGATCGCGCTCAAGTTCGGGCCGCCGGAGTTCTTCGCCATCCAGCTCCTGACCTTCTCGAGCTTCGTCGGCCTCGGCGGCGGTAACCCGCTGAAGTCGCTGGTCTCGATCCTCATCGGCTTCATCCTTGCTGCCGTCGGTCTCGACATCGTGACGGGGCAGCTCCGCATGACCTTCGGGATCACCGAGCTGATGAAGGGCTTCGACTTCATCGTGGCCGTCATCGGGCTCTTCGGCATCGGCGAGATCATGCTCAGCGTCGAGGAGGGCCTCAGCTTTCGGGGCGCTCCCACCGGCATGAAGCTCGGGGTGGTGCTCGAGACGTGGAAGATCCTGCCGCGCTACTGGCGGACTTTCGTGCGCGGATCGTTCATCGGCTTCTGGATGGGCTTCAAGCCGGGTGGCGCCACCCCAGCCTCGTTCATGAGCTACGCGTTCGCCAAGCGGTTCTCGAAGCACCCGGAACGCTTCGGCAAGGGCGAGCTGGAGGGGGTCGTGGCGCCCGAGACGGCCGCTCACGCCGCGGGCGTCGCCGCCATGCTGCCGATGCTGACGCTCGGGATTCCCGGCTCGCCGACGGCCGCGGTCATGCTGGGCGGCTTGATCATTTGGGGCTTGCAGCCGGGCCCGCTCCTCTTCAAGGAGAAGCCGGAGTTCGTCTGGGGCCTGATCGCCAGCATGTACACCGGCAACATCATCGGCGTC